>VXOZ01000288.1:0-1917 GCA_009839775.1 Chloroflexota bacterium
CTACTTGTTTTATTTAGTCGGATGCGGATGATGTGTATTAGATAAAGCGCGGGGGCTTGTCCCCCGCCTCTTGCATCCAGGTGGGACTTGCCCCGCTGGATGTCGCTGCGGTGGGTGCCCTTTGCGACTGCCTACGGACATCCCCTGGCCCCAGCGCTGATGATATTCTACACCACCGCAAGTCGCTTATTCCTGGTATTCATCAACACTCCTTGAATCCCCCCACCCGCCGCGCTAGAATCGATAAATCCAATTGGACGACGGAGCAGAGCCGGCATTTTCCTGCAATTTCCAGTGGTCACAGCCTTCACGCAAACCACTGGCCATGAGAGACGGCGGCTGAGCATGGCGACGAAGAGCGTACCAACCGAGAGCCGACAGAAAAGTGAACAGGCCGCAGGGGCGGACGCCGGCGCCTATGCCGAGCGGCTGCGCGAGCGACAGAATGCATACCTGGCGCGCATGGCACTGCTCTGGGCGCAGGCGCATCCCTATGCGCGGCGGGTGTTCGCGGAGCGCGGGCTGACGCCGGAGGACTTCCGCACGGTAGACGATATCCCCAAGCTGCCGCCCATGACCAAGCAGGACTACATTCGCGACCCGGAGGTGTTTCGGCTCGATGCCAGCCAAGCGTCGGGCCTGATCCTGGAAGAGCGCACGATTGCCGATGTCATCTACACGGCGGGGTCTACCGGTGACCCGACGCCCTTCTACGATACGGTGCATGATCGCTTCGCCCGCATCGACCTGCTGGGGCGCGGCGCCCGCATCGCGGGAATCGGACCCGACGACACGGTGATGAATCTCTTTCCCTTGAGCGCCGTGCCGCATCAGGGATACTTGAGCGCGACCTGGGGCGCCATGGCCACCGGCAGCAAGCTGCTGAGCGCACATACCGGCCGCGCTTACGCCGACTTTCCGGTGCACCGGCGTATGGATGAGGCCATCGACCTCAGTGAGAGCCAGCGCGCAACCGTGCTGTGGGGTATAACTTCCTACGTCCGGCAAGTGATCCTGCGTGCTGAGGAACGCGGCAGGGATTTCAGCGCCGTGCGACTCGTGATGGCCATGGGCGAGCCCTGCCCCTCGGCCATGCGCGACGACATGCGCGCCCGGCTCACAAGCCTGGGCAGCCCGTACGTTACGGTCAACAACGGCTATGGCATGACGGAACTCATGGGGCCGTCCACCGAGTGCCGCGAGAACGGCGGCGCGCACCTTCCCGCGCCGGAGCAGTTTTACATTGAGGTGGTTGATCCAGAGACCTACATACCTGTGCCCGACGGCGCGCGGGGGCTGCTGGTCCTGACCCACCTCAATCGCCGGGGAACAGTGCTCCTGCGCTACGTGGCCGGCGACGTGGTGGCGCTCACCCGCGACCAATGCCCCCACTGCGGGCGCTTTGAGCCGCGCTTCCTCGGCAGTCCCTATCGGGTTGACGGCCTGACGAAGGTGAAGGGAACCTTGGTGAATCCGGCTATGCTGCTGGAAGGACTATCGGGTTTGCTCAGCCGCGGGGTTAAGGAGTATCAAATCGTCATCAGCCGTGAAGTGCCCGGCGACCCGCTCTCCGCTGACGAACTGCGCGTGCGCGCGGCGTGCGCAGAGGAAGATCAGGCGCGCTTGCAACAAGAGATCACGGCTACCGTGCGCGCCGAAACGGAGATCAGCCCCGCCATCGAGTTCCTGCCGGCAGACGGCTTTGGTGAGATTGCGGGAGGCTATAAGTTTAAGCGCTTTGTAGACGAAAGAGCAGACACCGTCTGACAGTGTTCGCTGGGAATCCTTTTCCCATTTACCCAAGGAGAGTTTGAAGGCTTTGACAGCACCGAATCGCACCGACCGGCTCGTCGCCGGCGAAGAGTTGGAACCGTTTACCTTTCAGGTGACGGAAGAATTCAACGAGAACTACCTGCA
>VXOZ01000288.1:1927-5218 GCA_009839775.1 Chloroflexota bacterium
CAGTTGAGGACTTTCACCCGCGCTATGTGACAGGCGAGGGCGGCGCGCAGCCTATCATCCACGCCGGCCTGCTCTTCAACTTCAGTAACCTGACGCGGAGCCCGACGTTTTCTCTGCCCGCCGGGGTTGCAGCCATTCACACCCACGAAGAAGCCACGTTCTATAAGCCGGCGCCGGTTGGGAGCACAATTACCGTCTCCTGGAAGATACTTGATACCTACGAAAAGCGGGAACGGCTGTACCAGGTCGTGGAAGCGCTCATCACGACGGACTCCGGTACTAAGGTGCTCCGCCGCGTCTCGACGAATATCTACATGGGAGAAGGATGATTTAGGCTCAGGTTAGGGCAGTTAGGAAAATCGTCACTCCGGCGAAAGCCGGAGTCCAGGGCCGGTCCGAAGATGGATTCCCGCGTGCGCGGGAATGACGGATTGGGTATGAGTCCGGTTGAATGAATAATCCAGGATGATGTCATTTATCTAGGGAACTCTCAAAGGCCACACGAGTACTTCGAAGACCGCACGGAAAAGTCCTCGGTTTTTCCGTTCGCCCTGAGCCTGTCGAAGGGCGTGGTCCGCAGAACAGCTTGCCTGCAATACAAGACTTCGTAAGGATACGCACATGCAACCAGTTACGCACAATACACCCGTCGGCCACACCGTAACGGGCCGCACGAAGAAGGTCACGTCGTACCGCACATGGCTCTTTTCCGGGGGCTGGCTGCGCTTCGACGGCTGGCCTGCCAAGAACGTGCATACCGATCTCGCCGCCGCGCGGCGGAGCGGCCTGCCCACCCGAGCGGCGTCCGGCGCGATGTGCCTCGGCTACCTTACGGAACTCCTGGTCGATCTTTTTGGGGAGGCGTGGTTGAGCCACGGCGAGCTCACCTCTAAGTTCATCGGCATCGTTGACGCCGGTGACGATATCGTGTCCAAAGCCACGGTCACGAATGTAGAGAAGACCAAATCGGGGGTTCGGATTTTCCTCGACGTCTTGTGCGAGAACCAGGACGGTACACCGGTCGTGGTCGGCACGGCCAGCGGCCGGCTCGAGTGATGCGGGGCCTTCCCGCGCCAAGCCGTGACGTGGAGCGAGCGACGCACGGACTTTCAACTGTCACTCCGGCGGCAGCCGGAGTCTAGGGCGTATGCTGTGCGTTGGACATGGCAATGATGGATTCCGGCTTCCGCCGGAGTGACGAACGTGGGCCGGCCTCATGAATTGGAAATGCGAGCCGAACAGCGGGCCCGCACGAACCGGGCCTGTGAAGAGACTAATCAAACGCGAGAAGAATCTAGTAGAAACAAGCTACCGCAATTGAGGAGCGCTATTCATGCCGGGCATCGTAGTCTGCGTCCATCCCCGCGCCGCTGAGGCAGGCGCGCAAGTGCTGGAAGCCGGCGGCAACGCTTTCGATGCCGCCGTCGCCACCGCGTTCGCGCAGATGATCGTGATCCCCTTCAGTTGCGGCGTCGGGGGCATGGTCTCGGCCCACGTGCTCTCCCGCGACCACCAAACCCACACGATCGTGGACGGCTGCCTGCGGGCCGGCTCGCGGGTGACGCCGGACATGTGGGAAGCCGACTACCGGGGTGAAGGCGAATTCAACGGCGAAAGCCTCTTCGATGACTTTCGCAGCACCATGGGCTACACATCCATCTGCACGCCCGGCGCGGTGGCCGCCTTGGGTGAGGTGCACCGGCGCTTCTGCACGCTGCCGTGGCGCGACCTCCTGCAACCGGCGATCCGCATCGCGCGGCAGGGCTTTCCCGTGCTGCCGGGCATGGCGCAGTTCGCCAACGAGCAACCGGAGCCCTACAAGCCGAGCCGTGTCGAGCGCCTGAGCGCCTCGCCGGACTGCGCCGCGCTCTATTTGAAACCCGACGGCCTGCCGTTCGATCCGGACGACCAACTGCACAATCCGGCGTATGCTGAAACATTGGAACAGCTTGGCGAGCGCGGCGCGGAGGACTTCTATCGCGGTGAGTTAGCCGCGAGGATTGGCGCCGATCTCGAGCAGAACGGCGCTTTTGTCACCCGTGACGACCTGGCAGTCTACGAACCTGTCACGTACGCGCCGCGTTCCACCACCTACCGCGATTACACGGTCTACAGCAACGGCGCGCCGGGTGGCGGTCCCCTGCTGCTGCAAGCGCTCAATGTGCTCGGCGGGTTCGATCTGCCGAAGTTGGGACACGGCAGCGTGGATCTCCTTTCTCACTTGGGGTCAACGCTGCAATTGGTCAATCAAGACCGGCGCGACTACTTGGGAGACGCGGACTTCTTGCCGCAGACTCCCGAGTCGGTGCTGCTTGCGGCGGAGCGCACGGCGGAACTGCGCGCGGCGGTGGCCGCCGGCACCGTAGGCGGCATCGCGCCGCCCCAGGAACACGGGGACACCACCCACCTCACCGTGGTGGATACCGCCGGCAATGTCGCGTGCATCACGCACAGCAACGGCAACCACTCGGGCATCATCACGTCCGGTATGGGGTTTGTGTACAACAACGGCATGAACCGGTTCGAGCCTTTGCCGGGCCGCGCCAGTTCCTTTGCCCCGCGCAAGGCGCGGCTGCATCTGATGATGCCCGCCATCGCTACGCGCGACGACACGCCTGCGGTGGCCTGGGGCGCGCCGGGCGGTAACGCCATCCTGAGCGCGCTCGTGCAGGCATTCACTAACGTCGTCGACTTTGGAATGACCGCCACGGAAGCGGTGACTGCGCCGCGTATCCACGCCGAGGGCGATATGCTGTGGTGCGACGCCCGCATGCGCACAGACACCTGCGACGACCTGCGGGACAAGGGTTTCACCGTGGAGCAGAGTCCGTTGAGCTACCCGTCGCGCTTTGCGCTGTGCCAGCTTGTGACTATCGGGGAAGACGGCACGCTGGACGGCGGCTCCGATCCGCGCGGCGACGGGGCGGTCATGGTCACGTAATCCTGTGCATTGGCATGTGATTGGATAGGCTTGGGTGTGCGCCTCGGCTCTCAACGGCTGTACGAAGAAGCGCGGGGGCTTTCCCCCCGCAACTCTAGTACAGTTAGCGTTGAGTGAAGAGAGGATGGATTCCCGTCTTCACGGGAATGACGGGTATTAGTATTGCTCTTCTCTTTGTAGCGCGGGGGCTTGTCCCCCGCTCTTTCACGCGAGAGCGGCACCTATACTCTGGTCGTCCTAGGCATAGTGGCAGGGTGAAGATGTGTTGCAGGTCACACTCCGCAGATCACCGCTCGTTCCTTGGCCCAGGAAGACTGGATTCCGGCCCCGTATCGTGGAATGGGGCAGGC
>VXOZ01000441.1 GCA_009839775.1 Chloroflexota bacterium
CGCTGGTATACTGTACGCACCGTGATGCCCGTCTTGCGTTTATTGAGCCAGAACTACGAGGACTGACCGGTATTTGGGCGATCGGCAGTGGCAGCGGCAGTAGTTGCTGTCACGAATTCTTCCATTAGGTGCGCCGTGGAGCACATGCCTTCGGTAAAGGAAGAAGATGCCGCCTTGGCGCGGGATGGCAACGGGGACTTTCATTAGCTGAAACCTGGAGATGCAATGTGGATGAGATTCGTATCGGCCTGACCGGACTCGGCCCGCGCGGCCGCCACTGGCTGAAGATGCTGGACAACTTCAACGGCTATCGCGTAACCGCAATTTGCGATCCCCTAACTGAACTCCATGAAATGTCCCTCGAACCACTAAAGGATCCGGATTCGATAGCCGTATACGATAAATACGAAGACTTTCTGACCGATGACAACGTCGATGCGGTGGCCTTGACGGTCCGGTGCTGGGAACAAGGAGCGCTGGCGGCGCAGGCTTTGGAAGCGGGCAAGCATGTCAATTCCGAGGTGCCCGCCGCGCACACCATGGAAGACTGCTGGCGCATCGTACTGGCGGCAGAGCGCAGCGGCAAGGTCTATCAACTTGGGGAACAGCGACGTCACTCAGGCGAGTTTGCCGCCTGGCGGGAACTGGTGCGGGATGGCAAGCTGGGCAAGATCACCTTCTGCGAGGGCCAATACATAGGCTACAAGCAATCGTATCGCTACCATCGGTTGCCCGGCACGGCGCAGCTTGTGCCAATTGAGGACTTGCCGAACCATCCCGAGGCTGAGCCAACCTGGATCAACCTCATGCCGCCGATTCACTATTTGCCCCATGAGTTGAGCCCTATCCTTATGGTGCTCGACGACCGCGTAACGGAGGTCACCGCCATGAGCACACGCTCGCCGAGCTACATTCATGAGGAAATCCTGCAGCCGGACATTCAATTGGCAATTATGAAAACTGCGAAAGACACCCTCATGCGGCTGGCCGTGGCCTACACGCAACCCACGCCGCCGCGTGACAACCACTGGTGCCATATCATGGGCACCAAGGGTTCGGTGGAGCTGGCACGCTCGCTAAAGGATTCCCCCAAACTCTGGCTGGCCGATGCCCAAATGCACGACCACGCCGAAGTGGGTTGGCAACCCCAACGCACGGATGCGCCCGCGGAAGCGCGCGGCAGCGGCCACAGCGATACCGACTATTACATCCACGCCACGTTCCGCGATGCCTTGCTCCACGGCGTGCCTCAGGAGTTTGACGTCTATAGGGCAATGGATACCGCCGCTCCGGCCATTCTCGCTTCAGAATCTATTGCACAAGGAAGCAAACTCATGCACGTGCCAGACTTCCGGCCGGGGCCTAACCGGCGCAAGGGCGAAATGCCGCGATAGAGGGCGTGCTCTAATTCTGCAATGAATCTGTCTTCTCTTAGAGTTAGTCCTGAAGGGTCGACGCCACTTCCGATCCGTCATTCCCGCTTTCGCGGGAATCCAGGGAGGGGGCAGGCCGACTCTATTGGGAACGACGTCTGAACCGATCTCACATCGGATCATGGAGTCAATGCAACAGTGAACGACGAAACGCCTGACTGGATCACCTACCCCGACGAAGACTGGAATGCCATCTCCCCCGAGGAAGCCGGTCTGGATACTCGCAGGTTCGAAGCGTGGCTGCGCACGCTGGGTTTCCATGGCGCCAGCTTTGGCGGAGAAGACCATACTGCCAATAAGTGGGGCGTGATGCTTACGCGCGGCGGCCACTCCGTCTACACCTGGGGAGACCCGCACTACCGCTTTCAGACCGCGTCCATGGGCAAGGCCTTCATGTGGGTGTTGCTCGGCTTTGCGGTGGAGGACGGTCTGCTGGACGCCGATGCGCCCATTCATGAGACGTGGACAGGCGAGGGCGAACTCTCTCATCCTCACAAGTACCTCAACTGGGGGCACCACGAGCAATTGACCTGGCGGCACATCATTGGCACCAAGTATGGCCGCACCCATCAGGGCGGCTTTCCCATGGAAATCGGCAGCTATTATGCTGCGGGCCGCGCGGGCAAGACCCAGGAAGACGCCGACAGGACGTGTCCGGCCTGGGCAACCTGGACCGGCGATCCCTTCTACGATCTCTATTCCCACGTCCCGCCCGGCACGCAGGAGCACTACAGCAGCGCGGGTTTCTGGCGCATGGGGCAGGCGCTGACGTACGTGTGGGACCGCGACCTCAAGGACGTGCTGGACGAACGGCTCTTTAGCAAGATCGGCATCGCGGCGGATAGCTGGGATTGGTACATCGGCGAGGACGTGCAGTCACAGCAGTACTTCTACCCTAGAATCCCCGATTCCTACACCTATCTCGACCCGCCGTATCGGGTCAACGGGCATCCGGTACGGAGCGGTCCCGGCTGGGCCGTGATGTGCGCCGCCGACATTGCCCGCTTCGGCCACCTGCTCGCCACCCAAGGGCTTTGGAAAGGCGAGCAACTCATCGCTCCCCAATGGCTGCGCGGCCACGGCGGCGGCAACTGCAGCGGCGTCAGCGGCGAAAGCATCTACTACACCGCTCTGGCCCAAGTCACCACCGAGGGCGTTGACCACGTCCACTCCAGCGCTAAGGCCAGCTTCGTTCCTGCCGAGGTGTTCACAGGTTCCGTACGAATTTGAGCCAGCGCGAGGTCGAACTAGATCTCACAAGCTACGAAGCGACGTGCCTTGATTGGTAGCGCAGGTTTGCAACCTGCGGCCGTCTGACTTCCAATCAAACAGTTGGAGACCCACTGTTCTTTCGTTAGCAAGCCCGCCCCATCCGATTGCGCAGGATTGTAACCGGCGCCCACTTCCCTGCCATATGCGGCTTGTTTCGGCACTCGTCATTCCGGCGAAAGCCGGAATCTAGGGCTCTCAACTCGAGCAACCGTCTAACCAGCGGCCCTATCTAGATCCTACCCACTTGAGCCTAGTATCCAAATGAGTCCTAACTTGACACTTGAGCACGCCAAAGCCCACTACCCGCAGCCGCTAAGTACCGCTCTTTCGCAGCGACAAGCACTGCTTTACCCACTAGGTAGCCAATTCGCCTAATGACTTCGGCAGGGCAAAAGCGCCGTCATCATCTGGCGGAAAGTCCAACACCGCCACCACCGCGTCCAGGTTGATTTGACCATGGATGTGTGGAAAGTCTTTTTCACCCTCCTCTAGACCTGCAGGGTCCAAAGTCGCGGTCAGAAGATTAGTATCAATACAAAGCAGCACCAAGTCTCGCTGGCCGCGAAAAATGTAATTTGCCACTCTAATCACTTGGTCGGGCCGGGAGCAATGCACAAAACCGTCTGAGGGAATTGGCGGTTGAGGGTAGCTGCCTCTCTCCCGCGCCGCATCCCACACGGACCGTTGTGTGATGTGGAGAATCAGTGCCATCTCTCGCGCTTTAGCTAAGTGTTCAGTCTTGCAGCGCTTTTCCTGCCAGTTTGGTCCAGTATATGGCACAGGCCGGTGGGATGAAATGTTGACATGGGTCGTCGTACGGGCGCCGGGCTGCTATGGCGTGCAGATCGATGGCGTAGGCTTTAGCACGACGATCGTATTTGCTGTGGCTGGGCCGCGGAGCGCCACGCACTAAATGAACTCCAAATTAGAACACCAGCGGTCGATAGGGAGTAGGAATCTCTACCGCGATATCGTCTCGTGCTAGGGCGTCCAAGAAGAACACTGGATCTTGCGTGTGGATTGGTACCAGGCGCTGGGGATGTATCTGCCGGATTAGCTCCACTAGCTCGCTGCCACTGGCATGGCCGGACGCGTGCAGCGATCCGTCTAAGGTGTCGCCGAGACCGTGAACTTGCACGTCAAAGCGCTTCAGCCAATGGCGTAGCCGCTTCTGGTCCATCTGCATCTCCTCGTCGAAAGCCTCGCTGCTGGAGTAGATGTACACGGCAGGAATGGGCGCGAGGCTGGCGAGTTCGTTGATATCCCAGAATGAGAAACAGAGGATGTATTCACCGGGATTGCGGCGAATGTCGTCCGCATGTACCATCCTAGCGCTATGACGATCTAGCAGCTTTCTCTCCCAGCCGCTCACTCGTGAGCGGGCTTTCTGGTAGAGCGCAAAGCCTGGCTCAGAACCGATATCCGGCACCTCATCCGGCGCGGCGTATTGCATGGCCTCCAGCAGGTAGGCGTCCTTATTGAGAACAGCGAGTTGCCTTCCCGTCTCTCTCGCAATCTTGTGGAAGATGAGGAGCCGTTCTACGTTGCGGGGCCCAAAGTCAGCGAAGACGAGCTTGCCCGCTGACTTCCTCACGATGTCAAACGCCGTCGTTTGCACGCCTTCCTCCGTGGCGCAATTCTTGTCGGCGCCGCGCGTACCTTCGCAGAGCAAGACCGTCGGTTTGAGCGCCGCCATAGCCGCCACGGCCTCTCGGGTCTGCACGCTGTGCCGCCCGTGCCAGCGCAGATCGCCGGTATAGGCCACCCAACCTGAAGAAGTCTCCACGGCGAAAGCCGCCGCACCGTAGATGGAGTGGTCAACGGGATACCAGCACAGTTTGTTGCCCCCGCCGACGGTCTCGCCGGCCGCTTGAACGGGGGTGATCTCCATATTGCGCGTGGACTGCGGCGACTCGTGCCAGAACAACTCCGCGTCTTGAGAAAGCTGTCCTTCGAGCACACGCAGCGGACGCTGCTGCAGCGGTGCCTTCGAGACGGTGCGCAGCACGCCATCTCTACTCTCTCGCGGCACGGCGTACACGAGCTCGCGTTCCATATCAGTAGGAGCGCTATCCTGAATCGCCTTGGAAATGAGCGCCGTCAGCGCCGTGGTGTAGAGCGGAATGTCGGGGCGCAAGAACGACACCGAACCAGTATGGTCAACATGCGCGTGGCTCAGCAGCACGCCGTCCACGTGATCGAGGGTTCGGTACAGGTCTTTCGACTTCCAGCGATCCCAGAAACGCGCGTCTGGTTCAAGGTCGGGCCGGTAGATGCCCTGCAGCGGCGGCAACATGCCGGTCTGAAAGAAGTCGTTCAGGCCATAGCCCGGCCGCGGGTTGAGAAATTCCTCGAAGTACCGACTCCGCACCTTGAACGAGATGCCGAAATCAAGAAAAATCCGCGTTGCCCCGTCAACGAGCAAAATCTTATTGCCGCCAATCTCGTTGCGGCCGCCGTAGAAATGCAGTTCAGGCATGGTG
>VXOZ01000276.1 GCA_009839775.1 Chloroflexota bacterium
TGTCAATCGCTTCCGCCGTTCACCCTTCGACGATGCTCAGGGCGAACGGCTTGGTCACACTATTTTCATGGTGATCGCGGATCGGGGAGTTTCTCCATTTGACAGGGGCTTTTAGGGACCTTTCGTTTGTTGTGAGGCTCACTTCCGCAGGCGATTTTGCGTGCAATGAGGAACTAGCGCATGGCGTGGGGGTTGCTGGATAGGTTCAGGCGGCCCAAGTGGCTGCTCGACCGCATCTTGCCGGTCGCTGACCATGTCGCCGCAAGCGATGATGGGGCGCTGCCCGCGCTTCTCAGCGACACGCTGCGGGAGCACTTCGGCGCGCAATATGTCTGCATCCACTTTGCCGATCCCGGCATGCTATCCCCAGAGACACGGCAAACCTTAGTCACCGCTTGCCCCGCTGCCTCTGCCAACGCCACGGAAGCAGCCGAGGGTGTGCTAGCCGAGGCAGGATTTTGGCAATACGCACTTACGTCAAGTAAGCCGGTCACCGCTGCGACCACACCCGCCGCCATACAGGCTGCACTCCGCCCAGTCCTAGAAGCCGCCGGCGTGCGTGACGGCATCGCCATTCCCCTCGCCTACCGGGGCGACGTCTATGCCGTGGTCAATCTCTACTTCAAACGCTCGGTGCCGTCTCAACTTGCCACTGTGGAAGACACCTTGCGGAGCATTCGCCTGCTCGGAAACCTCGTGTATGGCGCTCTGCTGCAACAATATCAAACGGGCGTGCTGCAACAAGAGGATTCAATAACCCTTGCCATGGCCCAGGCAGTGGCCACGAGAGATGGCTATGCCGAGGGCCACGTCGCGCGCGTGTGCGCGCTGGCGGTGGCGTTGGGTGAAGCGGCCGGTTTGAACCGCAACGCACAAGAGGCGGTGCGCAGAGCAGCGATGTTGCGGGACATCGGCAAGGTGCATGTCCCGGACTACATCCTCCAGAAACCTGGCCCGCTCGCTGCCGCAGAACGCGCGCTCGTCCGCGAGCATCCGGTTACCGGCGCGCGCATGTTGCTGGAAGCGAACAACGGCGTGGAAACGGCCAGCGAGACTCTGGAACAGGCTGCATCGGCTGTCCGCAGCCACCACGAGCGGCTCGACGGCTCCGGCTATCCCGATGGCCTAGCGGGATCAGCCGTGCCGGTGCTCGCCCGCATCGTTGCGATTGCAGACGTCTATGCGGCCCTGGTAGCGGACCGCCCGTACCGCGCCGCGTTGCCGGCGCCTCGCGCCGCGGAGGTGCTTATGGATATGGCTGGCCCCAAACTCGACGCGGATTTGATCTCGCTCTTTCTTTCGCGCGATATTCCCGCGGTCGATTTATCCGATCGTTCTGAACAGCCTGCTCAGACCACTGTTGCTACCACCGCAATCTAGAATTTTGACTGCCCGCGATAGCTTGCCGGTTTTCTTCGGGCCCGGCTGCAAAATTTCTTATGCCGCATCCGTTCCCTGCCGCGCGCGTCTGAAGGCAAAATGCGTTAAGAACGGCATGACGAGCGCGATTGGTACAAGGCTCAACATGGCGATCCGAAACGAAAGGTTTTCCGCCAAGACACCAATGACATAGGGTGGAAGCAGGCCGCCAAGCGCCGCGCCAAGCAAGAGCACAATGGAAACCGTGCCGGGCCGGCGAGGAAACCGCTGGAGAGCCACCGCAAACATGGTCGGAAACACCGGGGCCAGGCACAAGCCGAGCAAAAAGACCGCCGCATAGATTACGAGCACGGAAGGCGCCAATCCGACCACGAGAATCAAGGGTGCGCTCGCAATCAAAGGAATCTGCATGATCTGTTCGGTCGTCAGACGGCGGCTCAGCCACACTATTGCCAGCCTGCCCAGGAAGATCGCTCCCCAAAACAGAGAGACAAGCACCGTGCTCTGCCCATAGGGCTCCTGAAAAACTTCGGTGACGTACGTCACACCCCAGCCGATAAGTGAGACTTCTACCCAGATGTAGAGTACAAGCACAGCCGTAATCATCGTAATCAAGCCGTTACGCGCCAAGGGGATGACGTTATCGCGGCTCAGTCGCTCGATGCTGGCAGCTTGCGGAAGCTGGACGCGAAAGGTGAGGGGCAAACAGGCGAAACCAAGCAGTCCAATGGCTATCATGGGCAGGCGCCAATTGACATCCAAAGACAAGCCAATGAGCAAAGGGCTGAGAACGGCGCTCAGTCCAAAGAACATGTGCAAGCGATTGAGATCAGCCACGCGATCACCACTGCTCGCATCTGAAGTAGTCACATTAGTAATTATGTCAATACAGCCCAGTCCTGCTCCCGTAAAGAACATAATTCCAGCCATTACGGTCCAATGCGGCGCGAGACCCCAGCCCAAATAGCCGAGTCCAAGCATGAGACTAGTGCCTACCAAAACCGGTCGCCGACCATAGCTGTCGACAACGTACCCTGCAATCATGACCGCCAGGGCGAAACCCGCCGTCGCCAGCGGAAAGACTATGCCAACGCTCGCGACACTCAGCGAGAACTCGTTACGCATGGCCGGCAAGGCGGGGCCGATAAGGTTCCAGCCAAGCCCCATGAGGATCACGAGCCCATAATTCAAGAAAGTCAAGAGGCGGTAGCTAGGCGCCTCCTCTTGGGCCATCTCTGCGGGTAATGTCGGTGAGGCCGGCTTTAGCATTGACTGTCGCTGCGTGCTTCGACAAAGGCTTTATGAAGTCCAGGCTTCGCGAGGCCCACTCAGCACGAACGGACTAAGTTACATAAACGGATTTAAGTGGCACGAACGGATCAAGTGAACTGAAAAACGGATTGGTATATTGTTGCCTTAAAATCTTGGTAATAGCCTGCTACCTGTGCCATCTAGCAACCGGCCATGATTGCGCGCGATTGCGGGCGTTCCCTGCCAATCCCCACTTGATCCCATACGCAGGCATGTATGTTGACGCGGCACTGGTCTCACGCCCGGAAGGCCGCGGCTACCTTTCTGATGGCGTCCAGCACGTCGTCAAGGTCTTCCTGCTGCAACGTCGGGTAGACCTCAAGCCGAAATGAGCGTGCGCCAATGTCTTTCGCGTGCGGGCACTCCACACGGGTGTAGTCCACAGCGTCGAACGGCGCGTGCGCGTTGCCGTAGCCGACCCGCTGCTGATAAACGGGCTCCAAGTAGAGCTCGGCGCTCGTGCCGCGCGCGGCCCGCACTCCCTCTGCTTGCACCGCGCGCACAAACTCATCGCGCGTGCAGGTAAGCTGCGCCAGATCGAGTGTGACGTAATAACAGTAGAAGGCATGCTCTGATTCCGGCGTCTCCGGCGTGGGACTCAGCACACTGTCGAGTTCCCTGAGTCCCGCGGTGAGATAGTGTGCGTTCTCACGGCGGCGCTGCAGGTGCCAATCCAGTCGCGCCAGCGCCTTGAGTCCGATAGCGCTCTGCATCTCCGTCATCCGATAGTTAAAGCCGACGCGATAGTGCGTGTACTGGTTCAGGGAGCCGCGCGCCAATGCGCTGCGGCGTTCGGCTTCGTGAAAGCCGTGGTCGCGGAAGCTGCGGGCAACCTCGGCAGCCTCTGCATCATTAGCGCCCACCATGCCACCCTCACCACCGGTGGTAAAGATCTTGTCCTGGCAGAAGCTCCAGGCATTTACCGTGCCGAGGCTCCCCACTTTCTTCCCGCGATAGGTCGCGCCATGTGCTTGGGCGCAGTCCTCAACCACTGCTAAGCCATGCTTGCGCGCAAGATTGAGAAGAGGGTCCATATCAGCCGGCAGACCGGCCAGGTGGACTGGAATGATCGCGCTCGTGCGGGGCGTTATACGCTCGGCAACGGAATCGACTGAGATCGTGTGCGTTACCGGATCGATGTCGGCAAAGATGGGCGCCGCGTACTGGTTTGTGACTGCCGAGGCGGAAGCAATGAAGCTGCGCGCGGGCACGATGACTTCATCGCCCGGCCCTACGCCCGCAGCCGCCAGGGCGACGTGCAGCGCACTCGTGCCGCTGTTCACCGCGATCGCCTCTTTCACGCCCATGTAGGCGGCGAACTCCGCCTGAAACTGGCGGCCACGCTCACCCGTCCAATAGTTCACATGGCCGGAATCCAGGACTTCCCGCACCGCCTGCTTTTCGTCATCCCAGAAGACCGGCCAGCGGGGAAAAGGGCGCTGCTCGAGATCCCGCACCGGCGTGCCGCCGTGGAGCGCGAGTTCACGCGCTAGTGTCTGTTGTGCCACACTCATTTTTCTTTCTCTGTTATGCGCCTATCTGATGTACCATTCCCGCAATCAGTAGACGGCAATTGTCTTGCGAGAGTATACGTCATTGGTGGTCGCGTGCAAAGAAGACAGTTACACCTCAAGCGCGCGCCAGTGCCGTAAGACCTCGGCCACGCTCCACGCCTGCGCATAGCAACCGCGTGGCGCATGCGGCGGATCGCCATCGAAGACCTCACTTATAGTGCCCAAGGCTCCGTCTGTCATTTGGTCTCTGAGGCCATGCAGCGCGGCTTGTGCCGCAGCCTTGTCATTGTTGTAGCGCAGAAGCGCGTCGAGATACGGCCCGATCAGCCAACCCCACACCGTACCGTTATGGTAGCTGCCTTCTCTGTCCCAGAGAGAACCGCCATAGTGTCCCCGGTACTGCTCGTCTCCAGGCGCAAGCGAGCGCAACCCGACCGGCGTGAAGAGAGTCTCTGTAACAACGCTCAGCACCTGCCGCGCCTTGTCATCAGGAACGAGGGTATGCGGCAAGCTGAGCGCAAGAACCTGGTTGGGGCGCAGCGCTGGGTCATTGCCGTCCGGACCGTCGATTACGTCGTAGAGATAACCACCCTCTTCATGCCAAAAACGCTCCATGAAGTGTTGCTCGATTAATGCGCGCCACTCCGGGATGTCCTCTACGGGTTCTTCAGCCGCATTGCACCAGCACTCCAGCAAGCGCAGCGCATTATACCAGAGCGCCTGGATCTCCACCGGCTTGCCAATACGCGGTGTGGGCAGCCAATCACCGGCTTTGACATCCATCCACGTCAATTGCACTCCCGGTTCACCCGCCCACACCAGACCGTCCGCCGGATCCACGTGGATGTTGTAGCGGGTGCCAGTGTAGTAGTGGCGGACGATGTCTTTGAGCACCGGCAAGAGTTCGCGCAGCAGCTTGTAGTCGCGCGTTTCTTCCAAATACACGTGCAGCGCTTGAAAGTACCACAGCGTTGCATCC
>VXOZ01000219.1 GCA_009839775.1 Chloroflexota bacterium
GTTCCGGTAGTTCCGCCTTCGGCATTGCGGGTGGTTCCGGTACAGGAGGGGGCCCGTAAGTGTAAGTTTTCGTATACGTGCCACAGCCTACAATGAACGCGGAACATACGAGGACAAAAACAAGTCGAAACACAGTACGCATAAGGGTGCCTCCTTACGACACACGATAGGTCAATACAGGGTTGCCACAAGCGTTTGCTTACATATCTAGTCCCCCTTCCTCTTAGGCCTCTATTACTCTTGTCCTAGCAGAAAAATTAACCTGTATAATTTCAATTTTAAAGATTATAATCATCAGTTATAAATGAGTCAAGCGAATTCCCCCAGAATAGCAAATATATTATAGTTTTGTTGCAATCACTCTTGGCAACCACGAAGACAAAGTCTCGTCGTTACGTGGATTAATTGATCTGCGGCGCCGGTGTCCCAGGCAGATGTCGGGAGGCCAATTATCTTGCCCCGGTCGGCTGACGAGAATGATGTTCGGCAAATTGAGCGAGCTTGCCACAACCCAGTAGGTGGGGCGCGGTTGCAAACCTATGCTACCGAGGGACGGAGGTGCACACTGCGGTCCACGCATTAATCGCAGCGGTTGGGGCTTGTCCCCCGCTATATGGCAGAGAATCGAGCATCAATTGAATCAGCGGGTAAGTGGCTGCGGCGAGCGTGCCGCATGGTGGCTCTCGTGACGCGAATTTGCCGCCTATTGATACCAACTCGCTTGCATCGCGTAGAGCGTGGCGTAGCGGCCGTTTGCGGCCATAAGGTCTTGGTGGGAACCGTTTTCGATGATGGCGCCATCTTCGAGGACGAGGATGTTGTCCGCCATGCGCACGGTAGAGAAGCGGTGGGAGATGATGAGGGCGGTCTTGCCGGCGACCAACTCGCGGAAGCGTTGGAAAAGATGGTATTCGGCTTCCGCGTCCAAAGCCGCCGTAGGCTCGTCCAGGATGACGAAGGCGGCATCGCGCATGAAGCCCCGCGCCAGTGCTACCTTCTGCCACTCGCCACCAGACAGTTCGACGCCGCCGGAGAAGCGCCGGGTAAGTTGGGTGTCATAGCCCTGCGCTAAGTTAGCGGCCACCTGGTCGGCTCCGGCCCACGCCGCCGCTTGCCGCATGCGCTCATCGCTCGTGTCTAGACCGCCTGCGCCTACCGAGATGTTTTCGCCCAGGCTCAAGGCAAACTGGGCAAAGTCCTGGTAGACCACGGCAATGCGCCGCCGCAGGCTCTCCAAGTCATAGGCATGCAAGGGCTTGCCGTTGAGCAGGATTTCTCCTGCCGTAGGATCATACATGCGGGTGAGCAGCTTGACGAGCGTGCTCTTGCCCGCGCCGTTCACGCCCACCAGTGCCGTCACCTTGCCCGCGGGCAGCGTTGCACAGACCTTGTGCAGGACATCTGATTCGCCTTCTGGGTATTGGAACGTGACGTCTTGGAACGCAATGCCCTCTTGAAGGAGGTGAGGCGCGTCGAGGGCATCTGCAGCCGGGGCGAGTGCAATGTGTGGCCGGCTGCGGTCGAGGAAGCTGAAGATGGTGTCCAGCCGCAGCGTCATTTCATAGAGCCTCCCCACCCACTGGCCGATGTACTTGAGCGCCGTTTCGGATTGAGTGATGGCCCCAAGATAGAGGGCGATGTCGCCCACGGTCAGATGTCCGGCGCCGGCTTGGGCTGCCACGTACCAGAAACCGCCGCCCAGGGCCAGGGCATAGAGAGCGCCAAAGAACCCGTTGCTGCGCAGGTGGATCAAGCGCACCCGGTCAAGCTCACGGAGCGCCTGTATGCGCCGTTCCTCGAAGCGCTGCAGAAAGAAGTCACCTAGGCCAAAAACACGCACTTCCTTGGCCGGCTGTGGCTCAGTGGTGACTTGTGTGTAGTACTCCATCTCCCGGGCGGCACGAGACTGCTTTGCAATAACCGTTTGGCGGTTCTTTGCCATGCGCCGCTCGCTAATTAGGTAGGGCACGGTTGCGAGCATGAGGACGAGCGGGATGAACGGGTGCAGCCGTGCGAGGAGGAAGAGCAGACCGGCCAACGTGAGGGCGGGGCGCAAGCCGCTCTGCAGAAAGGTCGGCAGCCGCGGCACGATGTAGCTACCAAACTGGACAACGGCGAGATTATCTTGGAACGACGGACGCTCGACTTGGTAGAGATCTATCAAGCGCCCGCCTGCCGCCATGAGCCGACGGTCGAATGCCCCCACTGCCCGGTCTTCCAGCCAAGCGGTAAGCACTTCTTGTACAGGCTCCAGGGCTGTTTGCAATCCCATCGTCAGCGCGTAGAGTGCGGCGGTGAGCAGGATAACAGAGAGCGCAATTGCTGCGCCGCCCACTACCAGCGCGAGTTGGTCCAACAGTATTTTGCCGAGCCACACCTGTGCCACTGGCATGGCTGAGGTCAGTACCGCCAGCGCTACGTAGATCGTCGCCACGGCCGGGGCTGGGGCCAAGCCCATATAAAGTCCACGCGTAAGGAGAACAACGGTGGGCCACACGTCCCGGAGTTGCTTGCGGACCCTCACCCGCTGGGAGAGGGAAAAGAAGGCATCCCAGAGTTGTCCTAATAGTGTGTTCACGCTTCGCCTCCCTTTTGGCTCGCATCCGCATACTGCGCAGCCTGCAAGCGGTAGAGGTGAGCGTACTCACCGTCCTGCGCCATCAGCGCATCGTGAGCGCCAGCTTCAGTTATGCGCCCATCAGCCAGATATAGGATGTGATCGGCCATGCGCACCGTGGAGAAACGATGGCTGATAAGAACGGTGATTTTACCCCGTGTTAGCGCGTGGAAGCGCTGGTACACCGCGTACTCAGTCTCCACGTCCAGGGCAGCCGTGGGTTCATCGAGAACGATCAAGGGGGCGTCGCGCATGAAGCCGCGCGCGAGCGCGAGTTTCTGCCACTCACCGCCTGAGAGTTCACGTCCGCCGAACTGGCGGCCCAACTGGGTACTAAGACCGTCCGGCAACCTGTCGATGACCTCGTCTGCGCCAGATTGAGCCGCGGCGGCCGCAATACGCTCTCTGTCATTCAGCATCTCCACCCCACCCAGCCCAACGTTTTCGCCAGCCGTCAGCTCGTATTGAACAAAGTCCTGGAAGATCACGCCCATTTCGCGGCGTAGGTCGGCCAGGGCGTACTCACGAAGGTCGACACCATCCAGCAGGATTCTGCCGCCGGTAGGATCGTAGAACCTAAGCAACAACTTGATGATCGTGGTCTTGCCGGCCCCGTTGTGCCCCACGAGCGCCGCGGACTCACCGGGCTTGAGGCAGAACGAGACATCGTTTAGCACCGGGGTGTCGCTGCCGGGGTAAGCGAAACGGACGTGCTCGAAGACAATCCCTTGTCGGATGGGGCGGGGTACCGGTTGGGGCCGGCTTGGCAGCGGTAGGTCTGGCGGCGCTTCCAGAGCACGCTGGAGAGCGCGCAGTGAGCCAAAGTTAATCGGGAGAAACCCCAAGTCGAACCCGATGGAAAGTAGCTGCGCGTGGAGTAGCGCAGCCGCGCCCCCGTAGAGTACGAACGCGCCGAGCGTCTCCTCACCTTGAAAGATGTGCCAAGCCAACCAGACCCAGAGGCCGCCGACGGCCAGCGCCGCGAGCAGGCTGGCCGAGGTGACCCGCGGTGCCATCGAGCGGCGCACGTGGTCCAGCTCCGACATGATGCCGCTAAAGGTAGTGTCATACCGCTGCTCGAAGAACTGTCCCAGCCCATAGAGACGCACATCCTTGGCGGTAACCGGCGTGAGCATGACCTCCCGGTTGTATTCTAACCGGCGTGTCTCCGAGGTCTGCACGTAGAGGTGGCTGCCCATACGGTCGCCAAAATCCCACCGCTGTGCGAGGGCGGGCAACGTGAGGAGCACGAGCGCCAACGGCACGAGAGGATGAAGCGCTGCCAACACCAGCGCTGTCCCAGTGGCTGTGAACAAGGCAAGCGCTGCCCGCGCGCCATAGCTCATGATATACATGCCACCGCCTTCCACGTACCAGCGGGCACGTCTCAGGTCATCGGCAACCTGGGGGTCCTCGAACCGCGCCAGACCCTGCCAGCGATTGGCAGCGCGGATAAGTTCACCGGCGAGAAAGCCCGTGATGCGGTCACCGGTCATAGTCTGCAGCGTGGCGGAGAGGGGCTGCAGGAACTGGGCAACCGCTACTGCCCCGGCGGCAAGCCCGATCCAAGCAGCGAGGGGAAGCATACGCACCAGGCTTGGAACTTGGGGAATCAAACCGAGGTCAAGGCTGAGGCGGTCCACCAAAGCCTGCGAAAACCAGAGTTGCAGAGGTGGCAGCACTGCCTGCGCGACCAAGAGCAACAGGGTAGAGCCGACCAATACCGGTTGCGCCAACCATGCCAGCCGCAGGGCCAGACGGCACAGACGCAGCGTCTCCGGTGCCCGCCGCAAGAAGAGCCTGTCACGAGGGGTATGCGTATCTATAGACGTGCCTTCCGATCACGGGACACAGTGGTGCCTGGATGTCAAAGTACTGCAATCACCCTGTATCCCAAAACATTGATTTTATCACAGGCTCAGTGATGGCGAAGGCGTTGGGCGCGAGGGAAAGGAGCAATGTGCTGACTAGAGGTAATCCCGCCTATGCGCTTGAGGCAGCGCAAAAGCGACTGCGGGATCTGGCGTTGTTTCGGTACGGATGGGCAGTTCGCTCAAGGCGTCGAGGTACGCCGTTCTGCGACAAGGAACACATTGCACACTTCCAGGCGCCAAAGCTGAGGCATAAACGCGCCATTTTCCGCAGCCGCGCGAGTGCTGGCTTCGTCAAAGACGCTGCATCGGCTCATGGCTCGTTTCCGTCCCTTAGAAGGTATGTGAAAGGGTGTCCGCTCGTCCTTTGAGAGGCTCAGCACAAATGGATCGAAAGAAGGATTCTGTAGAATGTCACGTATCCGTTCATGGTTCGACAAGGGCTTCGCGAAGCCCACTCACCATGAACGGATACGTGACTGAGAACTTTGCACACACCCTCTAAGCGGAGGATTGTCCGAATCTGTCTTGGTGTAGCAATGCCCGCTTACCTGATGGGGTATGCATACAGCAGCTCAGGCAGCGCTATTGATAGACGTAGCTGCGCAGCCAGTTCGTGGCTTGCTGGATGGCTTGCTCAATCGTCACTTCTTCGCGAGCGAGCGGAAACGTAACATTGTGGTGAAGCCATTGAT
>VXOZ01000393.1 GCA_009839775.1 Chloroflexota bacterium
GCACTCATGACTTGCTTCCAATCGACAGAGCCACGGCAACATTCGCGGCAAGTAATGGCTCGGCCCAATAACTGAGCGACCAATCCGGACCAGGCAATAGCCGGTCCGCCTGCCCCTAAACTATGGGGATGAAGCCAAATATCGTGCCTAGCATCAAGGAGAGAAGAACATGGCACAGGCAATTTCGACTGAGGACATCATCGCGGCCATCGAGAACATGACACTGCTTGAGGTGTCTGAACTCGTGAAGGCCCTGGAAGAGAAGTTCGGCGTCTCTGCGGCCGCGCCCGTCGCGGTTGCCGCCGCACCGGCCGATGGCGACGGCGCCGCGGCTGAAGAAGAGAAGGACTCCTTTGACGTCGTGCTGACAGAGATCGGCGACAAGAAGATCCAGGTCATCAAGGCCGTGCGCGAGATCACCGGACTGGGCTTGCGCGAGGCTAAGGCCGCCGTGGAAGCAGCGCCGAACCCCATCAGGGAAGGCGTGAGCAAGGAAGAGGGCGAAGAGGTCAAAGGCAAGCTCGAAGAGGTGGGCGCCACCGTCGAGCTCAAGTAGCGCTCGCAGCCGTCGAACTCAAACGGAGTTCGCAGTTGTCGCGCTCAAAGTAGAGGCTCCTAGCTTCACGCAAACAGAGCGGCTTGCGCCGGTCTATCGAGGTAAGCTGAAAAGAAAGAACAGTGCGGTCCAGTGTGTGCTGGACCGCGCTGTGAGGTTAAGCGGTCGCAGACGACTATTCAGAGTCGCCGACTCGCCCCTTCTCTTCCTGGTGGCGCAGCTCCAAACCGTCCTCGGTCAACTGATACAGTTGCACCACTCGGAGCGTGGGACAACACATCCCGTCGCCCTCTCCGTGGGTCACCATTTGCACCCTGATGTACTGATCAGCGACGATGATCTCCTCGATTTTCACGCGGTCGCCCAGCAATGCGGAAGCCACGTGCACCGGCGCCCCTTCCTCGTTGATGACTGCTTCTAAGGAGCGAAACGTACCACTCCCGCCGCCGCTTGCCTCCAGCACGACCGCGGCATCCCAAATGCCGTCGCCATTCAGGTCCCCAAGGGCCACCACATCCATCAGCGCGATGTGAATCTTACTCGCTGAACCCTCGATTGCCTCTTCGTACTTTCCGTCCTGCAACTGCGCATGGCCGTCCTTCGGAAACTCATGCTGATAGGTGGCATTGCGCAGCGCCTCCTCCGTCAGGCGGCCGGCCGGCGTCGTGCGTTCGATCAACCTGAGCACGCCAAAGCCCAGATTGTAGCGGCGCACTTCCGCTTGCGTGGGACAGCACATGGCGTCTCCCTCGCCATGTACCATCATCCGCACCGTAATCACGCCATCCTCGATCTCGACCGCTTCGACCTTGATGCGGTCCCCGAGCGACGCAGTATGAAAGTGGAAGGGATTGCCCATTCTATTGATGACTATTGCCAGCGTGTAAAACGTACCGCTGCCACCACCGCTCGCCGCCAGCACGACTGCGGCGTCGGCTGTCGGATCGCCGTTCACGTCACCAAAAGCGACATGCTCGGTTAACATGAGGGTGTTTTTGCTTGCAGAGTCTGGCGCTGCCTGCTCCTCATACACGCCGTCCTTTAGCTGCGCCTGACCCGCTTTCACGAACTCAGACTTGTACGTAGCATTCTTCAGAACCTCAACAGTGAGCGGAGCCGGTTCCCCGTCTATCAGATTGGGCTCTTGCTCAAAAGGTGGCTGGCCTGCACAGCCGGCCAGAAAGATCGCCGCTACCAGCAGAACCAAGAAGAGTAAGTAGGACACCACTGAACGCATCATGCTCCCTTTCCCTTCCAAAGCCTCATTTTCCGTCTCTCCACGGTCACGGCCTCGCGCGTGTTTCTCGCTCCCCGCTTACTCCCTCGCCGGCCGCGCTTATTGGTGAAAGTATACGGAATAGGCGTACAATCTGTCCTATCCGGCGGACCGGCGGATCGCGCGGAAGAGTTGGGCTCCGAACAGAACGGTAACACTCACCATTGCCGTTGCTCTATGTTCTCGGATTGGCGCTCCCGCGATGAGGCTCTTGCACGGTGGGCGCGACGCCCGTCTTACCTGCTACAATCTAGCGCAGAGGCATACAGGGCCGCTCGCGGCGGCGATGGCAGCTTGTGCTCCGCTCCTGACGATGCCGCGTAGAGAGCACCATTAACAAGCATAGATTTAGGGAGAAGGCGACTACATGGCTGAACAGCAGACAGGCACCTGCGACATCGGTGTCATTGGCATGGCAGTGATGGGGCAGAACCTTGCCTTGAACATCGAGAGTAAGGGTTTTACGGTGGCGGTCTTCAACCGCACAACCTCGCGTACCGAGGCGTTCGTCAAAGAGCGAGGACAGGGCAAGAACGTCGTCGGCGCCCTAACGCTGGAGGATTTCGTCGCCGCGCTCAAGCCGCCACGCAAGGCGATGCTCATGGTGCAAGCGGGCGCGGGTACGGATGCGGTGATTGACGCCCTGCTGCCGCTGCTGGATCCCGGCGACCTCATCATCGACGGCGGCAATTCGTTCTACGACGATACCGAGCGGAGGGCCGCCGCCGTTGAAGCGGAGGGGCGCGGCTACATCGGCACCGGCGTGAGCGGCGGCGAGTACGGCGCGCTGCACGGTCCATCCATCATGCCCGGCGGCACGGAGACAGCGTATGCCGCGGTGGAGCCCATCTTCACCAAGATTGCCGCGCAGGTGGACGACGGCCCGTGCTGCGCCTACTTGGGCCCGGGATCCGCCGGACACTACGTCAAGATGGTCCATAACGGCATTGAATACGGCATCATGCAGGTGCTGGCCGAAGCCTTTGACGTGATGCAGCGCGGTCTTGGCATGACCGTGCCTGAAATACAGGAAGTCGTCGCCGGTTGGAACGCAGACGAATTGCAGTCGTTCCTCGTGGAAATCACCGCTGACATCCTCACCCGCAAAGACCCCGATACCGATAAATTCGTCGTCGAGATCATCCAGGATAGCGCGGCGCAGAAGGGCACGGGCAAGTGGACGTCCCAGAGCGCGCTTGACCACGGCATTCCCATTCCCACCATCACCGCGGCTACTGAGGCGCGAATTCTTTCGAGCTTCAAGGAGATTCGGGAGCGGGCCGACGGCATCCTGCACGGCGCGTCCCCTGAATTCGCTGGCGCGCGGGAAGAATTGCTGCCGGCGCTGCAGGACGCCGTCTATCTCGCTGCCGTCTCCGCCTATGCCCAGGGTATGCACCTTCTCACCGCGGCCTCAGCCGAACGCAATTACAACCTGGATTTCGCTACCGTCGCCCGCATTTGGAAAGGCGGCTGCATCATCCGCTCGCTGCTGCTCGAGCCCATCAAGCAGGCGTTCGCCGCCGACCCGGACCTGCCCAACCTCATGTTGGCGGAGCCGTTCGCCAGCGACGTCCGAGAACGTACGCCCAGCTTGCGGCGTATCGTCGCGGCAGCCGTCTCCCAGGGTCTGCCCACCCCGGCGATGAGCGCGGCGCTCAACTACATCGAAGGCTATCGCACCGCGCGGCTGCCGGCGAACCTCGTGCAAGCCCAGCGCGACTACGTCGGCGCGCACACTTACCAGCGCGTGGACAAAGAAGGCGCGTTCCACACCGAGTGGCAGGATATTCACAATATTTCGTAAGTGATTCCGGCCTAGGCGAACTAAGCATCTTGCCTGAGATTGTGTGTATACGCGGCAAGAGAACACCAACTGTGTCTAGGTACTTAGAGCTACCGGGAACAAGGGCAACTACACCGCGTAGGGCAGACACTAAGCATCTTGCCTGAGGTAGTGTGTCTTCTTGCGCCTAGAAGCGGGTGACAAGTCCCCGCGCTGCGTCATAGTCTGTTTGATCACGAGACACTTCCATAGATGGATTCTGCCGATCCGTTCGCCCCCATATCGTGCGTCACGCTGTATCGGGTACAGGGCAGGCTCTGAGCACGCCCGACCCGTTCGCCCTGAGCACAGTCGAAGGGTGAACGGATCGGGACTAGGTGAGTTCAGTCGACACGTTTATCAGTTCGGTTGGCTTTTCTGACCCGGCGTATCTTGCTGAGAGAGACTTCACCCACGGGGAGAACATGCTTCGCGAATCTTCAAGCCCCGCCATTGCCGCCTTCCTGAGCAACTACACTGCCGTTGCGATTGAGCGCATGGATTGGCGCAGTGTCAAGATCAAACTGGTTGCCTCTGCCTATGTCACGCACGACCTGCCGCCGCCGGACTACATTACTTCTGTGCGGGCGCTCGTGTTCCACAATGGCAGCATCCTGTTAATGCGCAACAAGGATGGAGCGCGTATCCTACCGGGTGGCAGGCTAGAGCCGGGAGAGACGCTGTTGGACGCGCTTCGTCGTGAGATACGCGAGGAAGCCGGCGTTCGCATAAGGGACATCCACCGCTTGGGATTTGTGCATCTACAGCACCAAACGCCAAAACCCCCGCAATACGCGTACCCCTATCCCGACTTCTTCTGGCTGGTCTTTCGAGCGCATGCCCACAGTAAGCGCGCCAGGCCGCAAGAGCCGGACGATTACCAAATCTCGGCGGAGTTCGTTCCGCTCGCGAAGCTTGGTAGTCTGAAACTCAGACCGCTGGACCGGGCGTATTTCGCGGCGGCCACACAGGGTCAAACGAGGAATACAGGGTTGGACTAACGGGTCCCGGCCCGTGCTACGAGCGCTATTCCTAGGCCGTGTCGCCGAAGATCTCCAGCATGCGTTGCCGCCGGTAGGCAAAGATCCTTTCTAAGTCTCGGCCAATGAACAGAGCATTGGTGAGCGCGCCACCCAATAAGGCGTACTCGACGTAGTCCGTTGCCAGTGTGCCGCCGTCCCGCTCTACGAACACGTGCTCGTGCACCCAGCGGCGGTAGGGGCCTTTGATCTGGCTGTCAACGAATCGGTGCGGCGGCTCCCAGGCCAGGATTTCGGTACGCCAGCGCAACGGGAAGCCACGATACCGCAGACGATAGTCGATGAGCGTCCCGACTCCCATCTCGATCGGCGATGGCGTGAGGATCCGAAAGTGCAGCCAGGGCGGCGTCAGGCGCTCCAAGTTCGCCGCATCGGCAAAGAAAGCAAACACATTCGTTGCCGGTTGTGGCAGCCAGAGGCTCGTTTCCAGCGTGAAGACTTTCATATTGAGAAGCCAGCAATCATCCTGCGGA
>VXOZ01000120.1 GCA_009839775.1 Chloroflexota bacterium
GCCTTAAGATAATACAGGCCGGATTTCCTCCTTCAGGCATTCACCTTGCCACGGCTTGCTGGGCGTCATTTGACATCTATCCGCTCCGAGGGAAGTTCCGAAGGCGGAAAGGGAATGACTAACAGCCAGCAAACTGAAGTTCAGGCACAGTTCGCTAGTTACCCTCTTTCGTCACCACATCGATCAACGCTTGGATGTAGCCGTTCGCAAACGCGCGGCCGCGGTGGCCCCAGGCGGAATCGCCGTCGGTCTGCGGCACGTGGTCGTCGATGAAGAAGCCGTCAAAGCCGACCTCGTGGTAGATCTGCATCGTCTTGTGCATGTCCACGTAGCCGGTATTGATGAACTCCTCTTGAAACTTCGGCACGGGACTTGAGACGTTGCGGAAGTGGACGTAGAGAATCTTCTTGCGCTCGCCGAAGTAGCGGATCATTTCGTAGATATCCTCGCCCTGCATCTCGGCAAACGTGCCCTGGCAGAATTCGATGGCGTTGTAGTCGGAAGGGTAGATCTCGATCAGGCGTTTGTAGGAATCGAAATTGCGGAAAAGCAGGGGAATGCCGCCGAGCCGCTCCATGGGCGGGTCGCAGGGGTGAATGCCTAAGCGGATGCCTTCCTCCTCCGCGATGGGGGTGATGAGCTTGATCCAGTATTCCAGGTTTTCCCAGACTTCCTCCTCAGTGTATTCGCGGCCGTGGGAGAGCGGTCTATCTGCGGCTTCCGCGTAGTCGAACGCGGTAGCCACGGCCCCGCAGCGGATGGTTGCGGGTGTAGTGCGCCAGACATGCGACGGCATCCAGTGGTAGCCAAAGATGGGTATGCCCGCCCGCGCCATGTTGCGGATGGTGGCGACCATGTTCTCGATCTGCTCGTCACGGCGCGGACCGCCCAGCATCACGTGGTCGTAGAATTCAACCGGCACGTTCTCCAGGGCCGTAAGCTTTAGGCCGTACTGCTCGATCTCTTTGCGGAGCTTCACGAGGTCGTCGAGCTCCCAGCGCCCGTTTTCGCCCGGCAGATTTGCCGTATTCAAGAGCACGTCCGTCGCGCCATACTGCGCGGCAAACTGCAAGTACTCCGGCGACGGGTCTTTGAATTGACCGAATCCTACTCTCATGTGAATCTCTCCTTACAGATAGGCAATTTGACGCGTCAGATTGCAATGGAGGCATTGCCAATTGAATTCCCCCACCTAGCGGAGTCCTGGGCACCCCATATAGGCGCAAGCACTTAAGTTGGGGAAACGGCTGAACACTTGAAGAGACCCCTCACCCTAACCCTCTCCCACGGGGAGAGGGGACTATTCGTTACCAATTCGTGCTTTTCAGAAGTCTATTCTCTAAGGGAAACTGCAGGCTGCTGAGTTAGGCCATGCAGCTCTTCAAGTAAGCTGCCGTGGCGGGCAAGGACTCTTCAGGATCGCCGGTAATGCCGCACTCCAGCGCCATGAAGCCGTCGAAACCAATTTCTTGCAGGGCAGCGAAGCCCGAATTGAATTCCGTATGGCCGGTGCCGGGTTGGGTGCGGTTGCTATCGGCAAGATGCACGTGCTTGACGTATTTTGCCGCGCCGCGGATGCTGGCCGCGATGTCCGCTTCCTCGATGCTCATGTGGAAGAAGTCGGCCATGATGTTGACGTTCGGGTGGTCAGCCGCGGCGCAAATGGCGGCGCCGTCCGCCAGCGTATTGGCGAGATGCGTCTCATAGCGATTGAGGGGTTCCACCAGGATGTTCGTGCCCTCGCGCGCGGCGCTCTCGCCGGCTTGGCGCAGCAGTTCGACGTAGAGATTGCGCTCCAGGTCCGCGCCGGACTGATAGGGAGAAAGGTCGGGGAAGATTGGCGTGCGTCCGCGCACCGGCACCGCGATAACACCCACGAGCCCCAGTTCACCGGCTAAGGCCAACAAGCCTCGAAAACGCTCCATGCGCGCGGCACGGTCGTCCTTGGTCACGCCCAGCAGGTCGTGTTCCGAGCCGGTGCAGATAGTGCTCGCCTGCACGCTGCTATTGCTCAGCGCCTGTTTGACCTCCGGCAGCCGCTCGGCCAGCCGCCCGTGCATCAACTCCACGCCCTCAAAACCGAACCGCTCCAGATTGTCGATCTGTTCCTGGAACGTCTCTCCGGGTACCTTGTTTTCTTGACAGGCGATTTTCACGGGGCAGATCCTCCTTTTGTCTTATTGTCAAAGATCCGTTAGCTGACTGGGAACACCCATCGCTCCCTACACGTAATCTCCACTTCCAAGAGCGGGGGACAAGCCCCCGCGCTACTCCTTTGAACCCTTCTCTATGGCCGTTCGCCCTAAGCCTGCCAGTCCTGAGCTTGTCGAAGGGTCGAAGGGTAAACGGCAAATGAACGGCTATGCCGTCATATCTCTAAGCCCTATTCCGGCACAATCATCACCTTCATGCCTTCGGCGTTGTTGTGCGCCGCCTCGATTGCGTCCGGGAACGCGCTGATGGGAAACGTGTGGCTGATGAGCGGGTCCACGGTGACCTTCTCCTGCAGCAGCAGGTCCATTGCCAGCGGGTAGGTGTAAGGGCTGAGATGCGCGCCGTGGATATTGATCTCCTTGCGGTCGCCGATGATTGTCCAGTCGGCCAGTACGTCCTCTCCGAACACGCTGAACTCGACGAACGTGCCGAGCTTGCGAATCATATCCAGGCCCTGCGTCACGCCGGAAGGGTGGCCGGTGGCCTCGATGTACACGTCGCAACCGTAACCGTCGGTGAGGTCGAGCACGGTCTCCAACGCGCCGGGGTCGGTGGGGTCCAACACCACGTCGGCGCCGAACTCGGTCGCCAATGCCCGGCGTCTGGGGTGCAGGTCGATGCCGATGAGCTTGCCCGGCGAGTAGAGCCGCGCCGCTTGCAGCATACAGAGACCGATGTTGCCCATACCGGCCACCACCACGGTATCACCGACCTCGATCTCGCCGCGTTCCACCGCATGGAGCGCGCAGCCCAACGACTCGACGTAGGCGGCCTGTTCGGCAGTCAGTCCCGCCGGTACCTTGTGAACGATGGCGTTACGGGGCACGCGGACGTGCGTTGCCATGCCGCCGTCGCAGATGCCGCCTTTGAACCCAAAGATGTAGTTGACCTGGCACATCCAGTAATTGCCGCGCGTGCAGTGGCGGCACTGCCAGCAGGGCACGATCTGCTCCACCACCACGAGATCGCCCTCTTGGAAGCCATGCTGCTCCGCAACAGCCGGATCTAGCGACTCCACGTACCCGCTGAACTCATGCCCGGGCACGACCGGCGTAATCACGTAGGGTCGGCGGGTCTCGCTGCCCCAGAAGTGCCCCGCGCCGTCGTAGCACTTGATGTCGCTGGCGCAGATGCCGCAGGCGGCGGTGCGCAGCACCATCGACGCATCTTCCATCACCGGCATGGGGGATTCTTCTACGCGGTAGTCACCGGGGCCGTGACAGACCACCGCCTCCATCGTCTCAGCCATAATTTTGCTTCCCTACGTTGGGTACATCGAGAAGAAACCAGCCATGCGCCACCGTCTTCTTTAGAAGACGGTACTAACGCTCTCAGTATGGTAAGGGTCTCGCTACGGTGTCAAGGCACCTGATAGTATGGCGAAACCAACCACGCCCTCGTGGGATAAAGTGAGGAACAGCCACAATCTCCGCCACTGCCCGCGGCCGGATAGTGGTTCAATTCAGGCAGTTTCAGCGTTCTGGCTGCATCTCACTGCCTACCCAGCCACAGCGCGGACGCTCTGATACTGGCAGCCCTGAGGAAAGTGCTGCACGGGAACGCCAGGGAAGTGCGCCTTCAGGTACTCCGCCAGCGAGCGCATGCCCCACTCCTCGGCGGTGGCGTGGTTCACCACCAGCAGGGGCAGGCCGCGGTCGAGCGCCCAACTCCCGTCTCTCCAGAAGCTCATGCCGTCGTCGGTTACCAGCAGCGCATCGGGATACCTGCCTTCCTGATCCCGCAATCGTGCCATGTCCGGCACGCAGCAGGCGGCGCCCGTGCCGATGGCCAGTCGCTCGACCGTGCGCGTAAGGTCGCCGACCACCTGCACCTGGTCTTGACCAATGGCGCTGAGCCGCGCGGCGAAGCCCTGCGCCAGGTCATGCACCGTTTGGCTCGGTACCCCAAAGAGACCGTACCAGCGGCGCTCATCTTCGGCCAGCAGTGGGCCCTCCAGGCCGAGACCGCACGCCCAGCTATCGCGTATGCCGTGGGTTGGCATCACGTCCCACACGTCGTGGCAGCGATAGACGACCATGCCGGTTTCGGCCAGCCAAGCGCGTTTCGCTGCCGTATGGTCGTCGGCGAATGACCCGGGATCGTCGTCGCGGTGGACGTAGTAGGTGGGTTCGTGGGTAATGAACACGTTACAACCGGCCGCGTGGGCGGCTTTGAGCGTGGGCCATTGGCTTTGCCACGCTACGGCAATGCCGCACACGTCCATCCTGGGATCACCAGACTTGAACGTATCGACGGTATTGCTCCAATCAACCCAGGTGCCGACGTCCCGCATATGTTGATCGATATCCAACGCGCGCATAAAAAACCGCCTCTTTCCCTCTTGACAAAAGCCATATATCGGCCATAATTATGATTAAGCACTCTAACGTGCTGCGTGTCAGTACGTCAAAGGAGGGGAGCCAGATGGAACAAGACGTGGTCCGTTTCCATGTTTCGCGTCGAACTGTGCTGGCGGGCGCCGGCCGAGGTGGAGGCCACGACCATCGTCGCCTATCTCAGCGTCTCGGAAGACCTCCTTGCCCGTTGGCAAGACGAGATCGAGGAGCCCTTCGAGTCCGCGAATCCGCACATTGACCTCGAGCTTTCGTCTCAACCGCCGGGCGGCGAGGCCGGCATGCGCGAAAAGCTGCAGGTGCTCATTGCCGGCGGCGTGCCGCCGGACGTGTGGGAGTACGCCACCATGGCGGAGAACGACTGGCTGATTCCCATCGACGCCTATGTCGCCCGCGACCAGTACGACCTGACCATATTTGCGCCCAAGCTCTTTGACTTCTACACCCGCTACGACGGCAAGCTCTGGACGATTCCCTGGGGCCACGGCGGCAATACGTTCGTCATGGCGCTCAAACTCCAGATGTTCGCTGAGGCTGGCTTCACGGTGCCGAGCACCGGGTTGGAGCAGACCTGTGT
>VXOZ01000221.1 GCA_009839775.1 Chloroflexota bacterium
TGTCACGCCGGTTCGTGACTTGGGGTACTTCTCAAACAGCTCCATGCGGGCTCGCTCGCGTAGGACTCGGGGAAGCTGCCGATCGAGATTTCGAAAGTCGCGCCTAAGCGCCTCGTGGTCCCTCCCGGTAAAGTCTCTCAGCCTCGAATCTTGCTGCGTAACGGTGTCGAGCCATGTCGCGAACAGGCGTCGGTTCACAATCCCAGGAACCAACGCCGCGTTGTCGGTTGCTTCCCGAATTCGCTGGACCGTATCCGGGCCAAAGGATCGGTCAAGTTCGTCCGCAGCCAGCTTGAATTCAATCCAATTTGCCGCGCTGTCGGCGTCTTGATGGATAGATTCGATCCAGGCCGACAACTCGGAGAAAGGCGCCGCTTCCCAGGACTGCCAAGGTGAAGCCGCGACCTCAAAGCGCTGATGGAGCACTCCCATATCCCTGGAAAATGCCGACTGCAGTGATCCAATAGCCTCTGCAATGCCAGCTGGATCGATCGGCATTGCCTCCGCGCAGACAAGCTCACTCAGGCGTTCACTTAGGCGTTGACCTGCCTTGTCGAAGAGGACTTGGCACCAGTGAAGGGCGTCAAAGACGCCATCCCAATTGGTGTTACGACCACTGAACCACTCGCCGAAATCTTGACGAAGAGCATCTCGAGATTCACGCTCGTCCTGCTGAATGCTTTGAAGACGCGCAAGGTCATCAATCAGGTCGCCTAACGACTGCCAGTCGGTCGGCGCTTTGGTGAATTCCTCGACCAATGGGCGGGCGACTTTCTCCAACCGCACAAGTGGCGGGATAGTCTCCTGTACCGCTTCCAGGACACCCGATGGGCCGACTTCTTCGAGGTCCAGCCGAGCCGAGTCAAGATCCTGCAGCGAGTCTTTGAGTGACCGTAGCCTCTCTTGAGTTTCCTGCTGTGTGCTGTCTAACGCGCCTAGAGTCGTGTGATTCGTGAGCATCACTCTTAGCTGATCCTGTTTCCATGGCCAGCTAAGCAAGAGGTCTTCTACTCGGCCAAGTGAGGTTTCGAGTTCTACCCAGTCAGTCTGTCTGGAGCGCGCGTATCGGCCGATGTGATGTTCGATTTCCGAATAGGCCTCACTCCAACGTCTGCGAAGCGTTCGAATCGCCACCGCGCGCTGAGTTGCTTCAAGTCCATCATTCACGGTTACGGACGCTGACGTCTTGGTGTGATTGCCGAGTAGGGCGAGCGCAGGGCTTGCCTTCTTGGTTATCACTTCAACACCCGCAGGCCCAACACTCTCCTCATCGAGTCTGTGTTGGCGTACGGAGTGCAAGGCGCTCTGCAATTCCCGATTCTCGGACTCAGCTCGGGCAGCTGTCTGTCGCAGGTCCTGACGAGCCTTAGAGTCCGTCAGGAGGATCCGGAGAGCGGTGGGCTCCCAGGGCCACTCGATCAATTGATGTGCGGTCTGGTCGATTAACTGCTGAAGCTGTCTCCAGTCGGTTTCCCGCCCTCTGGCGTAGGGGCCGAGTAATGGTTCGACCGCGGCATACGCCGTGTCCCAGTTGCCTCGAAGCCTTTGGACCTCTAACGCGCGCTGAACCGCGTTCAGAGCCTCGCTAACCGAGAAGCTCTGTGGAAGTTTGGCATGGCCCCTCAGTAATCGTTGATCGCGCCGCCATGCCCCGCCGAGCAATCGCCGAATCTTACTTTGATGGTCGACACGTAAGCGGTGCAGCAGATGGTCGTCGACAGTCTCAACAAACTCCGGATCAAACTCCTCGAACAGGCCGGATTCAGCGTTGTGCAGCGCCTCATTAGCTGATCCGGCAGCGTGAACAAGGCGCTTGGTCTCTTCTAGAAGGTCGCTCTCCAGCCATGACTCGGGCACAAGACCCATGTCACGCAGGTCCAGATCCAGGTCACGTGCAGACTCAAGTGCGTGCCCAGTCCATCTCCATGAGTTTGCAGATAGATCTGAACCCAGTAAGCTCGCGAGTTGTGCCAATGTTTCCGTCAGAGTGGCGGCTGTGGCATGTAGAGGTTCGATCACCTCAAGCGAGGCATTGCCGATCAGCCGCTGTAAGTCACTTCGATAGTCCGTGTGGAACCGAAGTAGCGCTTCGCTATCGACTTCATCCGCTAGCTCCAATTCGAAACTAACGGCGAGCTCGGATTCGGCTGCTGCTAGAGTCTTGTCGGCTAATTTCGCGACTTCGACTCGGTCTTTCAATCCCGCAATATGGTCAAGGTCGAGCCACGTTTCCGGCACGGTTCCCGTCGCCACCACTTCCCGTGCAAAGCGAAGCGCACGTGATGACTCGAGCCACGAGCCTGACGTCGAATCGGCTCCAAGCTTGCTCGCAAGCTCGTCAAGCGATGCCACAGATTCAGCCGCATCGACGCGCACCCGCGCTGTGCGGTCCAGCAACCGCTTGGGGTCAGGCATCAGCCACTCTGACCATCTTGATCCAAACGCTTGGCGCAGAGCCCGAATCTCGCCGGGGCTTGGGCGTATCGAACGCGACAGTTGCTGGTAGCTAAGCGCAGGCGCTTGCCCCCCGAAGGCTATTCCTGTGCGTTCGGCAAGCATGAGAGCTTGCTGCTGTTGGTCGCGTTGCTCCGAGGCGACCCGACGCAGCTTAGCCAGAGTGTCTCTGCTCAGCCAGTGCCGGAGCACGGGCGGCTTCTCACTGAGGTGACGGGCTATGGCACGAAGATTGGACGCTTCGTCAAGATGCGCCGGAGTTCGTGTACCTACAAGAGCAGCTTGTTCCTTGAGCAAGGCTTTTGTGCGACCGAGAGCCCCGCGCACCGTGTTGGCGTCCTGCTTGATTCGATCCGCAAGACCCACCGAGCTAGTGAGCGGCTTCAACAGATTCCATTTGGACGCTTCAAGCTCGCGGAACTCGTCTGGCCGGCGCGCGATGCGGTCTACCACTGAACGCACCCCTCTGAGGTGTGTGTCATCAATAGTCGCCACGTCCGGCACCCGGAACTCAACGTCCGGTAGATCACGCAATTGCGCATACTCACCGTGAATCTCGTAAACACTGCGCCCCAGCGGCTGTCGAGATTCATGCAAACCGCGAACGACCTCGTTCAGTGTTCTTCGATTGGCCTCTAACTCCGAGAAACCATATTCGATTTGCGTACCTTGTCCGCCAGCTTCAATTGAACTCCGCAACTGCTCATACACGGATGTCTTACTTGCCCTATCACTGTGCATGTCTAAGCAGAACACGCCTAGTTCCTCGCTATCGAGGCGGTCCTTCACCACATCCAGTGCCACGCTCTTTTCGCTGACGAATAGAACTCGCTTCCCTTCGGCGAGTAAGTTGGAAATTATATTAACGATGGTCTGACTCTTGCCAGTTCCAGGCGGCCCGTGAATAACAAGGTTCGCGCCGTGGCGAGCAGCTGCGACGGCACGTAGCTGACTGTGGTCTGCTGGCAGCACCGCGACTTCCTGGCCAACACTGAGGATGTCATCAAGCCGCCCACCGGCGAGCTCGGAGTCAGATGGGAAAACATCACGCAGTGAGGTCCCGTCGGAATCGAGCACCAGCGATTCCCCAGCAAGTCGGCGAACCAGCGGGTGCGTCACGCCCACGCTTCGCATCTGGTCCAGGTCTTCCCACATCGCGAGCTTTGTGTATTGAAAGGTCGACAGCACCACTTCTTGGGTGACTCGCCAGCCATCGCGTCCGGCAATGAGTTCGGAAACCTCACGCAGGTATTCCGTGTACGTTTCGTGATCAAATTCGGGAAGCGTGATTTCAAACTCTCCAAGCTTGTGGCGCAGGGTGGCATTGGCCGTGGCGTCGTCATCCTCACGCCTTAGCACGAACGGTTCGCCTGGTGATGAGCGCTGCAGGTCGCATGGCAGCAGAAGAAGCGGTGCCCTGGCCCGTTCGCGATCCTCGTCGATCCACTCCAGGAATCCGGCAGCTAGGAAAAGAACATTGATTCCCTGCTCTTCCATCCATTCCCGCTCTTTGCGCAAGAAACGCAGCAGCACTCGCTGAAGCGCCAGCGGCTCGACGTCCGTCGGCAGATCGCCCGGCACGAACTCAATCTCGGCGTCCGCCTCAACTGGTTCGGTAGTTGCCGGCTCGAGCGTTCTGCCGCGTCGACGGCGGCGACGTCGCGCGTAATCGAAAGTTCGGCCCTTGCGCGCACGCTGCAAGTAGTCATCGATTCCGTCAGGATTGAATCGATTGATGGGTACGCAGCGGATAGTCGACCGTCGGCCTGACTTCGGCTCCTTGGGAGCGGTGTTTCCCTTGAAGTACAGCAGGTTGTTGCTGCGGTTCAGTTGCAGTAACTGGCTCTGCCAGCGCGCAACGGCCGCATCGACGCCGTCTGTCCCGCTTTCAGCAACCTTCGGATTGCCCCGCGCCGTGCTCGATTCTCCATGCTCAGCCATCGGTTCGTGCCGCCGCCCCTACGCTCGCCCAGGCGCCGCGCCAGCATAAAGACGGCGTGCGCGGGATGTCACATCCCGAGACGCGACAGGATCTTTAATTCACTTAGTCGACCAGCTGTTCAGGCGACGAGTCGATGGCAACCGCCAATGGCGGCTGTCTCAATTGCAATGTCGCCCATACGCGACATCCTGACGGTGGTCACCAGGGTCTCGACATCGGGATCGTCGACGCATCACTCCCAACGGCCAGTCCGATCCCCAGTCCAAACCATCCCAGTCTCTCTTCCCCGAAACATTGCCTCCGCCGTCTCCACCACACTCTCCACGCCGTTCCGAGGCTCATACCTCAGCTACCCCCGCAATCAGCCAATCCACAAACGCACGCGGGTCAACAATCCTCACGCCCTGGTACTCGCCCGGACTGCGATTCTGACGATCACCCGTGACGAAATAGCTCGCCCCTCCCGAGACCGCAGCAGCCAGGATCAGGTCGTCGGCCGGCGTCGTGGCCACGCCCCGAACGTCGGCCAGCTCGTTCACAAGTTGGGCCCCGTCTTTCGTAGAGCCTTCCCTGAGCTTCCCGAATGGGGGCTGCGTCTCCGACTGGCCTGTCGTCCTCCGCTCTCAATTCTCACTACTCTCAGCCCACTCCCGAGTCCCCCGTCATCCCGGCGTCCCCAGCCGGGACCCAGCGCCCCGATCGGTCCCAGCGCTGTCTGTTATAACCATCTGACGCTGCCGACG
>VXOZ01000424.1 GCA_009839775.1 Chloroflexota bacterium
CCTTTCAGGTCACAGCTCCCAGGCCCATTCCGCTGACCGCGCACCGCCGGGATCCCACCATTCCCCGGCTCTCTGGAGGCCGCCTTAGCAGCGTACTCTTCCTGATCGTCGCCTTTTCCGTATTCAATTGTAAAGCGTATTCTACGGCAGCCTCAGAACGCTGTCAAGGGCTGGAGAGCACAACAGTGGGGGTAGGCTCTACGATGATGGTGGGAGTTGGCTGTATTTGTGGCGGCGGGTACAGGAGTTCAGAGACTTTTACAATTTGATAGCCTTCCTCCCTAAGTTCAGTCAAGATGTCTGGGAGCGCCTCCACCGTATGCCTGCTGCCGAGATGCGCGAGTATGATGACACCATTCCCTAGGCGGTCGCGGATGCGCTGCTTGACCAAGGCAGGTGTAGCGTCCTCCCGCCAGTCAATGGTGTCGATTGTCCAGTAGATGCTCTGGTAACCTTCATGGGCTACTACACGGCGGACATGGTGATTGCGTGCGCCATAGGGGAAGCGAAACCAGGGTTTGGTGCTCACCCCCGCTACGTCCTTTATGATTTCCTCCGTGCGCGTGAGCTCCGCGCGGATGGAGTCGTCGCTCAGCTTCGTGAATTCGGGGTGCGCGTACGAGTGATTGCCGATTTCGTGCCCGTCGGAGATCATCTCGAGGACGAGTTCAGGGTGGCGTTCGGCGAACTGCCCGGTAATGAAGATCGTGATGCGCACCTGATGCTCGCGCAATATCTCCAGTATTTCGGGAGTGTAAGCAGCAATAGCGCCACCGTCGAGCGTGAACGCGACGGCAGGTATGTCCGGGCTGCCACGCACGACCTCTTGGGCGAGAACCTCATAGGGAAGCCCGCTGAGGTCCGGTGTGGGGTAAGGGGTTGCCGTGGGTACGGCAACTGTTGGCGCAGCACTCGCGGCGGGTATGGGCGCGGGCACAGAAGGCGTTGGCACTGCCGTGGCGGGTGGAATGGTGCGCCCAAACGTCATCTGTTCAGAGCCCGTCTGAGCGCAGGCTGCCATGAGAAGTACGCACAGGGCCGTCCCTTGCAGACCCGTTGGTGTCGGAATCCGCGACAATAAGGCGGAGCATGACTGCAAAGCGAGAGCGTTGGTTACACGTTGTAGGAGTTCTCGAAGTGACATGCTTGAGGAGTAGCGAGTGGGCATAGCACCGGAAGGCGCAGCAGAACGCAGCAAGAACGAACAAATGGGTCAAGGCAGTAGATGCGGATGACGCATCTACTCTAGTGTAATGCTAGACTGATTCTACGCTCAAGAGGAGGTCTTGCAGTTACGATTATACTACATGAACTGACTTTTGGTTTGCGGCTTTCAGTCCACCTTCCGGGTGGAGGACAACGAAATCGTGGATAAGGTAAGGCGTGGCTAAGGAGAATGCAATGAGCCGTGTGGCGCTGCTGAGCGATCTGTACGAGGCCAAGATAACCGCCGTGGTACGCACCAAGTCTGCTGAGGAGGCGGTGCGGACCGCGCAGGCGCTGTATGCCGCCGGCATTCGGCTCGTTGAGATTACGTTTACGGTGCCGGACGCCGCAGCCGTGATTGAAGCGGTTGCGGTGGAGAAGCCCGCCAATGGCTTGGTAGGCGCCGGCACGGTAACAACTAAGACCCAGGCGGGAGAGGCGCTGACGGCCGGCGCGCAGTGCGTCGTGGGGCCGGCAAACCGGCCCGCGTTGGTGGCGCAGGCGCACGAGGCGGACGTGCCCTGCATCATGGCCGGTCTGACGCCCACCGAGATTCTCGACGTTCATGAATCCGGGTCGGACATGGTAAAGGTCTTTCCCATCGATAGCGTCGGCGGGCCGGGGTACGTCAAGTCGGTGCTTGGACCCCTGCCTGGCATTCCCATCGTCGCCTCCGGGGGCATCGGCTTCGACAACTATCGCGCATACTTGGAGGCGGGCGCGGCTAACGTAGCGTTGGGTTCCGGCCTCATGCCGCCGTCACTCATTGCTGCCGGAGAATATGACGAACTAACGGCCTTCGCCCGCCGCTTCGTTGAAGCACTGATGTCCTCCGTGTGAGGATTTCAGGGTAATTTGAGCGATGGTCTGTGGGATGTCCTAGCCAGCGTACAAGAGATTGCCGCAATCACGGAAAGGTCGAATGTGCCTGATATTCTCTCCCTGGGCGAATGCATGGTGGAGTTCTTTGCTGAAGAACCGCTGGCAGAGGCGGAGCAGGTGCAGAAAGCCTTTGCCGGTGATGCGCTCAACCTGCTGGCGGCGGCGTCTCGGCTGGGCAGCTCGTGCGGCTTTCTCTCGCGGGTCGGCAACGATCCCTTTCAGAAGTATCTGCTTAATGGCTGGGAGAGCTTGGGCATCGACACGTCACACGTAAAGCGCGTGGAGGGGCGCAACGGCATTTATTTCATCTCCATCTACGGGCACGGCGAACGCGACTTTACGTACTACCGGGCCGGCAGCGCGCCCAGCACCATGACCCCTGAAGACTTGGACCCCGACTACATCGCGCAGGCAAGGGTGCTGCATATCAGCGGCATCACCCTGGCCATCTCGGAGTCGGCGCGGGCGACCGCACTGGCGGCGGCGCGCATGGCGAATGAGGCGTATGTGTGCGTTTCGTTCGACCCCAACTTTCGGCCCGCGCTGTGGCCGGCGGCGGAGGCACGCGCCGCGGCGGAAGAACTCCTGCCCCACGTGGACATCGCCCTGCCGAGCGGACCTGAGGAGTCGGAGCAGTTGTTTGGCTTGAAGACTCCGCAGGAAACGGCAGACTACCTGCGTGGTTTCGGCGCGTATGCAGTAGCGGTCAAGCTGGGCGGAGCCGGCGTTTACCTGAGCACGGAAGACGGCACACAGACGGTAACTGCTCTCACTGTCCCGCATGTGGTCGATACGACCGGCGCCGGTGACGCGTTCAATGGCGCGTTCTTGCACGGGCTGGTGGAGAACATGCCGCCGCTGGAAGCGGCGCGCTTGGGCGTGGTCATGGCCGGGCTCAAGGTGCAAGGCCGGGGGGCGATTGCCAGCCTGCCGGAGAAGAGCGAGGTAGAGGCCGCGCTTGCCGCCTGGGAACAGAAGTCGGACATGCTGCCTTGACGGAACCCCCTCACCCTAGCCCTCTCCCGCGGGGAGAGGGAACTGGATAAGCAAGAGGCTTCTGATCCCCCATGGGAGAGGGAACCGGAAGTAGCGCGGGGGCTTGTCCCCCGCTTCTGTCTATTAAGGCTTGGGCTGGGCTTGGCTCGCAATGCCCGCTATCTGCGGCTCGACGCCGAGCGCCCAGCGTCTAGAGCAGCGGCAAGTCGGCCAGGGAGAGAGTCTGCCACCAGTGCCCGGCGTCGAGCACCTGCAGCATGAAGTTTGGCGTTCCGAGCGGCGTGATGGATGCGGTCGGCTCGAGCGGGGGATAGTCCGGATTGGGGAAAAGCTCTGCTCCCGCTTGGAGCAGGTTGTCCAACGTTAGCGGCTGCTGAGCCGCGGCCACGAGCAACGGCTGGCCGAGAGCGATGAGCGCGGCAGCGTCTGCGCCGGGCCGGGGCGTACCCCGCACGTGGGCGAAGTACTCCGCGCCGTAAATCGTTTGCAGGTCGCCGTAGGGATTGTCCGGCGGCCGGTAGGCCGCGGCGTAGAGCAGAGCGGGCGCGGGGACGTCTTCCACGTCTACGGCAAAGATGTCGCTCTTCACGTTGAGATAGTAGGTCTCGCGGCTGGAAAAGAGCCGGACTTCGCAGCCGGTTTCGGCTTCACCATGACGCTGAGCGGCGGCTTGCCACGATTCGCCCGCGTCGCGCATGCCGCCGATACCCCAGAGAGGAAGGACGTGTGCGCCATTCTCCGCTTCTTGCGCATAGCTTGGATCAGGCACCGTGAAAAGCAGCTTGTTCCGACGCAATCCAACGATTCCGGCAAAGCGTTGGCCGTCTGCGCCGAAGTCACGGAGTCGCATGCCGTAATGACCTCAACACAAACTACAAGCTCCTCTCAGCATTCCGACCAAGCGCAAGTCCGTTCGTGGTGAGTGGGCTTCGCGAAGCCTGGGCTTTACGAAAGCCCTTGTCGAACCATGAACGGACTTTGGAAAGGTGTCAAAATTCCGAGTGCTGCCTAAACAGAGCAAGCCCTCAGTTGTTGCTCCTACGGCGAGACGATGGAACGGATGCGGGCCGCGACGAGTTGCGGCTTTTCGCCGTCCAGATTGAGCGGGTTGATGGTGACACTACCTTCCAGTGAGCCGTACTGGCTCACTGCAATGGCCGGATCGTCGTCGAAGAGACGGTTCACCAAGTCGATGGCCGTCACGCCGTGCACGGATTCGTTCAATGAGACACGCAGCGTGGGATAGGTGGCACCATCTCGATTGACGACCTCGGTACTCACACCGTCAACCTCGTTGAGATCGTCCGCGATGGCATCCAGGCGGCGGAGCCATTCTTGGCGCGCGGCGGCGTGATCGCGGCTGACGTACTTCTTCACGGCTGCCAGCAAGCCGGCGATTTCCTCTTTGCCTACTTTCATCGGGCGGCCGATGCCCTGAAGCGGCGGGCCGAGCAAGCGGCCGCTGCCCAGCAGTTGCTCGCGCAGCGTCCACGTTTCCACCATCACGTCCATGTCCTGGTGCTGCAGCGCCACCGACTGGATAAGGTCGCGGCGGCCTACGAGGATGCCAGAGGCTTGCGGGCCTTGAATTGCCTTGCCGCCGGAAAAGGAGACGAGATCGGCTCCCGTAGCGATATAGCCCTGCAAATTCTCGGCGGGCGGCAAGCCACCGGCCGCGTCCACAATGACCGGCACGTTGTGCTTGTGGGCGACGGCAACGGTGTCCTCCAAGTTCACGGCGCCCTCGACGGGCATCGCGACCCAGTGTACGGCAACCGTGCGTTCGTTAATCGCAGTCTCAATATGCCACGGCTCGGTATAGCCTCCGGTCGGGTGACCGATATGTCCGACCTCAACGAATTTCGCCCCCGCCGTGCGCAAAGCATGGTCGTAGGCGTTCCGGTGGAGGCGTTGGATGATGACCTCGTTGGGAATGGCGTCGGTGTCGGGCAGAAGGTTCATCTTGTGAATGTCGAGGCCCGCCAGGCAGGCGGCTGTGCCTACCAGCAAGCCTGCCGCAGCGCCGGCGGTGA
>VXOZ01000081.1 GCA_009839775.1 Chloroflexota bacterium
GAATACCCATTCTGCCTATTCCAAACCAACTCTCTCTCCTCTCATAGACACATCCTCCTTCATCACCCTTTACCTGCTAAATGCCACCTACTACAGCGCTATCAAAGCCTTACAAATAAAACCCCTTCTCACAGAGGGGTTTTTCTTCTTAATAGTGCTCTGAAACGGTACATCTCCCTCGGGCAACTTTGCAGACTCCCGATATCGCGATCAATCCGATTTCAGCCATGTGGTCTATGTTGCCGGCCTGCCAACGTGTTCCCACCTCTTTGGGCCAACTTGCACTCGAACCTCGGTGGACAAACCCACTATTGCCTTGGCAGAGTCATTGCCCAGCACTACCCACCATAGGGCGGCTTTACAAGGTTGCACAGCGTCGTTTGCTGCGCTATATTCCTTCTGTGATATTTGCGGTTTTCTTGCCAACGCCTTGGCAACGTACAGGCCGTGCCAAGAGTGGTACAATAAACGAAGAACAGCGATACGGCTTGTTTCGCGGGCCACTAGCTCAGTTGGTTAGAGCGCGCCCCTGATAAGGGCGAGGTCTGTGGTTCAAATCCACAGTGGCCCACCACCATAGGCAGCGCCGGCATTCAGTATCCATTGATCTGTAACTCAAGCCGCCGCACGGGGATGTAGCTCAGTTGGGAGAGCACCTCCTTTGCAAGGAGGGGGTCAGGAGTTCGAGTCTCCTCATCTCCACCAAGCCCGGTACTCCTCTGCCAAACTTTCCCCGCCGACGCCCTCATGACGAAATCAGGCACCCAGGCGAAAGCACGGAGGACGCAAGCCACACTATGACGAAGGACCACCAAGACGATACCGCGCCGCCCTCCGACATCGAGCTGAGCGTGAAGGCGCTCGAGTCGCTCTTGGTGGAGAAGGGGCTGGTCGACCAGGAAGCAGTTGACGCGCTCCTTGAGCTTCACGAGAACGAGATCGGCCCGTCAAACGGCAGGCGTGTGGTTGCGAGGGCATGGGCGGACGGGGGGTTCAAACGCTGGCTCCTGGATGACCCCAACGGCGCGATCGCCTCGATGGGTTACGTGGGCTCGCAGGGTGATCAAGTGCGGGTCCTCGAGAACACGGATGACGTCCACAACCTCGTAGTCTGCACGCTGTGCTCCTGCTATCCCTGGCCGCTCTTGGGTCTGCCGCCGGTGTGGTACAAGTCCGCGCCGTACCGGGCGCAGGCGGTCGCCGATCCGCGCGGCGTAATGCGGCAGTTCGGTTCGGAGATAGGGGACAATAGGGAGGTGCGCGTGTGGGATTCCACCTCCGAGATGCGCTACCTCGTCCTCCCCCAGCGTCCCCCAGGCGCGGAAGGCTGGTGCGAGGAAGAACTCCGGGACCTCGTGACCCGCAACTCCATGATTGGCGTGGAGGAAGCGCAGCGGCCGGCAACGACGCAAACCCCATGAACGGTGTCCACGATCTCGGCGGGATGCAGGGATTCGGGCCGGTGCGGCCCGAGCCTGAGTCTGAAGAGCCGGTATTCCATGAAGAATGGGAGGGCCGGGTGTACGCCATGGTCCGGCTCATCGGGGGTCTCGCGCTGTGGAACTTGGACATGGTGCGCCACGCACGAGAGAGTCTGCCCCCTGCGGATTACATCGCGTATTCCTATTACGAGATCTGGTTCGCAGCCTTGCGGAAGCAGCTGGTCGAATCCGGTCTGGTTACGGAAGACGAATTGCGGACGGGCAGGGCGTCTTCGGCCGTCTCCGGGGCCATCCTAGAGCGGGTGATGCGCGCCGAGCAGGTGCGAGCCAAGCCGTTCATGACCACGAGCTATCGCCGTCCCGCGCCGGGGCCGGCCCGTTTCGTGCCGGGCGACCGCGTGCGGGCCCGTAACCGCCACCCCCGCGGACACACCCGCGAGCCGCGCTACGTGCGCGGCCACGTCGGTACGATAGACGCGCACTATGGGTCGCAGGTGTTCCCGGACCTCAGCGCGGACGGCGTCGTCGAGGGATGCCACCTCTACTGCGTGCGCTTCGCTGCGCGCGCGCTCTGGGGCGAGTCCGCGAATGTCAACAGCGCCGTGTACGTCGACCTCTGGGAGGACTACCTGGAGGCTGCGCCCTGACGGACGCACAACCTGTCGGAGGCGTCAGTGAAATACGATGCCTTCCCTTGGACGACGGCAGACCTGTCTGGCTTGTCTGCCCATAGCCGCCAAAGTGTGCGAGAATATGCACCATGCTGAACCTGCCCCATGCCGATGTCGTTGGGAGCCTGATTAGGCCACTGGAGCTCCTCGCCGCGCGCGAGGACTTTGCGGCCGGGCGCATCATGCCCGCGGCATTCAAGCGCGCCGAGGACGCTGCAGTCGATAGCGCCATAGCCGCCCAGGAGGAGGCCGGACTAGAAGTCCTCACCGACGGCGAAATGCGCCGGCTTTCGTTTCAAAGTCAAATGCCCGAGGCGGTCGCAGGCTTTGGTGAGTTTGATATCGACGCCTTTCTCTGGGGCGACTGGCAGGGTGACGAGCAAGTAGGAGACGCGCGCACGGAACGTCCCGCGACGCTGGGCGTCGTCGGTCGCCTCCAACGGAAGCGGCACCTGTCGGCGGAGGAGTTCACTTACCTGCGCAGCCGCACCACGCGCATCGTAAAGGTGACGCTGCCGAGCCCCAGCCTCTTCGCCAACTTCTGGTCGCCGGTGAAGTCCGCCGCAGCCTACCCCACGCTGGATGCGTTCTTGGCCGATGTCGCGCGGATAGTCCGTGAGGAGATCGAGGAGCTCATCAGACTGGGGGCGAACTACATCCAACTCGATGCCCCGCACTACCCACTCGTGCTGGATCCGGAGTGGGCGGCCTTTTACGCGGCCCAGGGCTGGTCTGCGGAGGACTGGATTGCCCAGGGCGTCGAGTTGGACAACGCCGTGATGGACGGTTTCTCGGAAGTAATGTTCGCGGTCCACCTCTGACGCGGGAACCAGGGCGGCCGTTGGCTGGTCGAAGGCAGTTACGACCGGATTGTTGAGCCGGTGCTCCAGCGCATAAACGCGCAGCGGCTGATGCTGGAGTACGACGACCCACGCTCAGGCTCGTTCGAGCCTCTGCGCGGCGTGCCCGACGACAAGCTCGTGGCGCTGGGGCTGGTCACCACCAAGTCTCCACGCGCGGAAGACGTATCCGAGCTAGAGACGCGGATCGCCGAGGCTGCACGCCACTTCCCCCTGGAGCAACTCGCTATCAGTCCGCAGTGCGGGTTCGCCTCATCCATCGTCGGCAATCCAATCTCGATCGAGCAGCAAAACGCGAAACTCCGCATCGTCGCCGAAACCGCCCGCAACGTTTGGGGGTAAACTCTAAGGAAGGGGGCAGGATTTTGAGTCTCTGTGTCTCCACTTACTCGCACCTCCGAACCGGAGGCTTGAAGTACTAACTTCACTGAAACTTAGAAAGTACCAGCTATGGGACTGCGACTAGTCTCAGGCCTGCAGGGCCAACCGGCGGCTTTCTGGCTCAATCTCGCCGTGAAGGCTCTCTTGATTTTTCTGCTAGCCTTTGGCGCCTTCTCAGGACTGCAGCAATTCGAGGGCAAGGCTTTTGCGTGGCGCTTGGCCACGTATCCAATTGCCGCCTTTGTGGTGCCCGTGATTTGGGCAGTGCGCGCGCGAGATACAGCGTACCCTTTCGTCGCCGACATTCTCCTCACTTTGCCATTCCTCATCGATACCATCGGCAACGCCGTGGACTTCTATGACACCATTTGGTGGTGGGACGACGTGAACCACCTCGTAAACTGGGCGCTGCTCTCCGGCGCCGTTGGAGCATTGGCCTGGAGAAACACCATCCGTCCCTGGCAGACCGTGGCGTACGTTGTGGGATTCGGCGCGGTTACGGCGATCCTGTGGGAGATCGCGGAGTACTTTTCCTTCATCCGCTTCTCAGAGGAGCTTGCAACGGCCTACGTCGACACGCTGGGCGACATGTCATTGGGTCTGGTCGGCTCAGTCGTGGCCGGCCTGATTGCTGCTCTGACCCCGCGGCGACAGCCAACCTAAGCATCGGGCGACCGAAGCGTGTGCGTAGTCCAAAGTGCGTCATGGAAGGCGCAACACAAACCATCACACGGCAATTCCCAATGAGAAGACATTCAATACTCGCGGCTGCTTATACCTAATAATCACCGGGTAAGCGCTCGCGCGTCGCAGTAAGATTACGCTAGGCTATGGCTAAGGTCGCTGTGCAGTGACGCGAGCCGAAACGCAGGCGAGCTCCGGCCGCCACGAAACTGGCCCAGTACAGCCATCGAGATGGGCTTCTCCGGGAGGAAAAGTTGGCGAAATACACGATCGTGTCCTGGGGCCGCTCCAACCTGCCTCGCGACTACACGTTCGAGATGGAATCGCTCCAGGGCGTGGATGCCGAGATTGTGGAAGCGGCGGCAGCGTCAGACGATGCCTTCCTGGACAGAGCCCAGGACGCAGACGCACTCATCGTGAGCGGACATGGGCTTTCGGAGAAGGTGATCAATGGCCTCAAGCAGTGCAAAGTCATCGCATTGGACAGCGTGGGCACAAACCATGTCGCCGTTGCGGCAGCTACGGCCAAAGGCATCCCGGTAACCAACTGTCCCGACATCAATGTCCAAGAGGTGGCTGAGCACACGGCGGCCCTCATCCTGGCCGCCCACCGCCGCTTGCTGCTGATGGACAAGACGGTGCGGCAGGGCCGCTGGTGGGAGAGCCATGCGCCGTTGCGCCAACTGCCCCGGTTGTTCGGTCAGACCCTGGGGTTCATCTCCTTTGGCAATATCCCCAGGGCCGTCGTGCCGTTGTTGAAGCCATTCGGTCTCCGCCTTCTCGCCCACGATCCCTTTGTCATGGAGACTGTGATGATCCAGTACGGCGTGGAGCCGGTCGGCTTACAAGAGCTATTGCAGCGATCGGATTTCATTTGTAACCATCTGCCGGGATCCGCCGGCACGGCCAAATTGATTGGGAAAGAGCAGTTTCGGCTCATGAAGTCCAATGCCGTTTTCGTGAACACCGGACGAGGCACGACCGTGGACGAAGCCGCTCTGATACGGGCACTGGACGAAGGCTGGATCGCGCACGCCGCGCTGGACGTGCTGGAGCAGGA
>VXOZ01000238.1 GCA_009839775.1 Chloroflexota bacterium
GACTATGGGGATTAGGATGAAGTCTCTCGATTTCTACGACAGCGCTACCGTCTACCGACTTGCCTAGAGTGATAGCTCTCATTGTTCATTTCAAAGGTATGAACGCGGTGAAGGACTGCCGCTAGCACGCGGGCGCAGAGCCTGCTCCGTACTTGATACGGGGTTGCAAACCTGCGCTACCCTTCACCTATAGTGAGTATTTGGGTCTAAAATCTAAAGTAGGCGCAAAGCGGAGCCACAATCACCGCGCGGAAAGCGGCCGCGTGTGCGCAGTTAAGTGTAGGGAGGAAACAGCGATGGCAGCGAATGGCATATCGATTACGTGGCTGGGACACGCCGCGTTCAGCATCGTGACGCCGGAGGATAAGGTCGTGCTCATCGACCCGTTCCTCGAGGGCAACCCCGCGTGTCCCGCAGACCTCAAGGAACCCGATAGTGTAGACGTCATCCTCATCACCCACGGCCACGGCGACCACTTAGGAGACGCGGTGTCCATAGCGCGTCGCACCGAGCCGGAGGCTGTGGTCACGACGGCGGACATTGCCAATTGGCTGGGGCAGCAGGACGTAGCCAATGTTGTAGGAATGAATAAGGGCGGTACGATTCACGTGGCCGATCTGGCCGTGATGATGGTGCACGCCGAACATACCAGCACCATCATGGACGGCGACACGCTGATACCGGCGGGCGAGAGCGTCGGCTATGTGGTCACGTTCTCAAATGGGTTGAAGCTCTACGTGGCCGGTGATACGGCGCTCTTTGGCGACATGGCCTTGATCGGTCGCCGCTATCGTCCCGACGCGGCGCTTCTGCCGATTGGCGACCACTTTACGATGGGGCCGGACGACGCCGCGGAAGCCTGCCGCCTGCTCGGCGTACAGCGCGTCATCCCCTGCCACTACGGTACCTTCCCCTTGCTCACAGGCACGCCGGACGCATTCCGCGCCGCGGCACAGGACATCAGCGGCTTGGAAATCTGTGTGATGCAACCGGGAAAGACGATCTCCCTATAGAAACCTTTGCAGAACCCAGTCCTGTAGGCGAGATTTTTCCCTCTCTCTGGGGAGACCTTTGCATAACCCGTGCCGGCAGAAGGCTAGACCTCCTCACCCCGTACTTGATACGGGGTGAGGGCAAATCCTCAGCGGTGTACCATTAAGGTGAAAGGTACTCGCCCGGCACTATCGCAGCACCCTGGAAATTGCACTGCCGCCACTGACAAGGAGCAACCAAGCGAGCATGGAATCAGCACCAATCAAGTTCGGCACCGACGGCTGGCGCGCCATCATCGGCGCCGACTATACCGTCGCTAACGTGCGCTTGCTCACGCAGGCGGTTGCCCAATACTGGCTGACAGCGCATCCAGCAGAAGCGGAACGGGGCTTTATCGTTGCCTACGACACCCGCTTCAACGCCGAGATGTTTGCCGCGGCAGCAGCCGAAGTGCTGGCGGGCAACGGCATTCCCGTGGCGCTCACCGACGCGCCGACGCCCACGCCGGTCTTCGCCCACGCCATCGTCAACCGCCAGGCCGGCGGCGGAATCACGCTCACGGCGAGTCATAATCCGTTTGACTACCAGGGGTACAAGGTGCGATCCGGGTACGGCGGCGCCACACCGCCGGAGGAGTTAGCCGAAATCGAGAAGCTCCTTGGCGGGCTGCATCCCCGCGACGTGCGCTCCCTGTCCATCGCCCAAGCCGAGCAACAGGGTCTGTGCGAGCGGTTTGATCCCGCTCCCGCGTATCTGACGCACATCGGCCGGCTGCTCGATCTCGAGGGTCTGCGCGCGTGGGACGGTACGCTGGTGGTGGACGTGATGTATGGGGCCGGCCGCGATTGGTTCAGCAATATCCTCCAAGGCGGCTCATTGCGAGTTTACGATCTCCACAACGAACGCAATCCCATGTTCCCCGGCTTGCACAACCCAGAGCCGATTCCCGGCAATCTGCAGGACCTCTTTGGCCTCGTGCCGCGCATGGGGGCGCAGTTGGGTCTCGCCACTGATGGCGACGCCGACCGTCTCGGCGCGTGCGACGAAGACGGTGGCTTCCTGAACCAACTTACCGTCATGTCTTTGCTGGCGCTCTACCTGCTGGAAGTGCGCGGTCAGCGCGGTCCGATAGTGAAGACGTTTACATCAAGTACCATGCTCAACGGTCTCGGCGAGCGCTTCGACGTGCCGGTGCACGAGACGCCGGTGGGCTTCAAGTACGTGGCCCCCAAGATGCTGGAGACAGATGCGCTCCTGGGCGGCGAGGAAAGCGGCGGCTATGCCTTTCGCGGTCACGTGCCGGAACGCGACGGCATCCTGGCGGGACTCTTCCTGCTGGACTACGTGGTGCAGTCCGGACGCTCGCCTGCGGAACTGGTGGAACATCTCTTCGACTTGGTGGGGCCGCACCATTACGACCGCCTCGACCTGGACTTCCCGCAGGAGGAACGCGCGCACATCGCGGCGCGCATTCAGGCCTGCGAGCCAACGAAGCTTGCGAATGGCGAGGTGGTCAACCGTCGCACTGAGGACGGTTTTCACTACGCACTGCACGACGGCGCCTGGGTGTGCGTGCGCTTTTCCGGCACGGAGCCCATCATGCGCATCTACGCCGAGGCGGAGAGCGAGGCGCGCGTACAAGCCCTCATCCAAGCCGCGCGGGCCTTGGCGGGGGTGTAAGGAGACGGTAGTGTGTTGCTGTCATTCCGAGGAGTGAAACGACGAGGAATCTAGAGTGCAGGGATTCTTAGATTCCTCGCTACGCTCGGAATGACATTCTAAAGGCAAGCGGGTTGAGAGCGCATGGTGACTACGGGGTACGGCTATTTCATTACGTTCGAAGGCGTCGAAGGTTCCGGCAAGACCACCCAAGTGGAGTTGCTCGCCGACCGCCTGCGGCAGTCCGGGCGTGCGGTGGTCACCACACGCGAACCCGGCGGCACGCCCATCAGCGACCGCATTCGCGCCGTGGTGCTGGACCGGCAAAACGTCGAGATCCATCCGCACACCGAGGCGCTGCTCATGTGCGCCGCCCGCGCGCAGCTTGTGCATGAAGTCATCTGGCCGGCACTTAACGCCGGGCATATCGTCATCTGCGACCGTTACAGCGATTCGACCTTTGCGTATCAGGGCTACGCCCGGGGCCAGGACTTGGCGACATTGCGCACACTCAACGCTTTTGCTACCGGCGGCCTGGTGCCCGACCTAACGATTCTGCTCGATCTGCCCGTGGAGGACGGTCTGCAGCGTCGTTTCGGCGCCGGCGCCTCTGCGGCATCAACTAACCGCATGGACCGGCTTGACCTGGAATTCCATCGGAAAGTCGCTGCCGGCTACCACGCCCTGGCCCAAGCCGAACCGGACCGCTGGCGATTAGTTGACGCGCAAGGCTCGGTTGACGACGTAGCCGCGGCAATTTGGGGATTTGCAGCCGCTGCCTTGAATTGTTCGTGATAGAGTCTACGCATGAGGATTCAGATTGTTGTTGCCGGCGGTTCCCTCTCCTGGGGCAGAGGATTACTGGGTCCCGACCTTGCCGGCGGCAGTTCCCTCTCCCTGGGAAGATGACTAGTGGGCCCGACCATGCTGGCGGCGATTCCCTCTCCTGGGGGAGAGGGTTAGGGTGAGGGGTCGGAAATCCCTTGTAGTTCTAGGGCATGTTTGATGTACGTAACCACGTTGAGAGTGCTGGTAAGTGAGAAGATGGATTCCGCGCCCCGCGCCGGGGCGGACGTGCGCGGGAATGACGGATTAAGTCACCGTTCTGCCTAGGTCCAAGGAGAGAAATCCCATGAGCGAAGAAGCCATTCGCGTTGCGGGCGTCAGCTACGCCTATGGCGACGTGAAGGCGGTGGATGACGTTAGCTTTAGCGTCGCGCAGGGTGAGGTGTTGGGCTTTCTGGGGCCGAATGGCGCGGGCAAGTCCACCACTATCAAGCTGCTCACCGGCCAGATGCGCCCGCAGAGCGGCGAGATTGCAATTCTGGGCATGGACGTTGCCAAAGATCGTGACGCCATTCAAGGCCGCATCGGCGTCTGCTTTGAGGAAAAGAACCTCTACCTCAATCTCTCCGCCAAGGAGAATCTGCGCTTCTTCGCCCGGCTCTTTGGGATTCGTGATTTCGATCCCACGCCGTTGCTGCAGCGGGTCGGCCTGGCCGACCGTGCCGACGACCGCGTGAAGGGCTATTCCAAAGGCATGCAGCAGCGCCTCATGGTCGCCCGGTGTTTGCTGAACAATCCCGACATACTCTTCCTCGATGAGCCGACCGACGGGCTCGATCCGGTCTCCTCGCAGGCTATTCGCCGCGTGATCGAGGAAGAAGCCGCGCGCGGCGCGGCGATTCTGCTTACCACACATGACATGGACGAGGCCGACAAGCTCTCGGACCGTGTGGCGTTCATCAACGACGGCAAAATCGCGGCGCTGGACACGCCGGAGAACCTCAAGCTCGCCCACGGCCAGCGGTCGGTGCGGGTGCGTATCCGTGAAAACGGTGAGATCCGCGAGCAGGTGGTGCCGCTGGACGCCAGCGACACCGGCGACCAACTGAAAGCCGTGGTGGGCGCGGAGGGCTTGCTGACCATTCATACGGAAGAGGCGACCCTGGAAGCCGTCTTCATCACCCTCACGGGCAGAGGACTGCAGGAATGACGGCCTGCTGACGAGAAATACCTGCGACCGAGGACTGTAAGCGTGATACGCAGAGGACAAAAAACATGAGCGCCCAAGTCTCACGCGCCGCCATTATTTGGGCGATCGTGCGCAAAGACCTCCGCGAGTACAGCCGCGAGCGGTTCTTCGTGGTGATCACCGTCATTAGCATTCTGATCTACGGCATTGCTTTCTGGCTGATGCCGAGCAGCGTGGACGAGTCCTTTGCCGTTGGCATCCACCAGACCGGCATGGATGAGATTTTTGCGGCGGCTATGGGCGATCAAGGCGTAGGCATTGAGCTTGTGCAGTTTGAAACGGTAGCAGCGCTGGAGGCGGCGCTCGGCATGGTCGACGCGGAGCCCGAAGAGCCGCTTGCCATCGGGCTGGCGTTCCCCGATGACTTCCTGCAGCGTGTCGCCGCCGGACAGCAGACCACGGTGCGCG
>VXOZ01000058.1:0-3098 GCA_009839775.1 Chloroflexota bacterium
CCAGCGGGTGGATAGACGCGGGGAGAGCCAGTGTAACCAGGCCGGCGCCCGCCCGCGCCGCCGCCGTAGCGCTCAAGTAGGCTGCGCCAACGTAGCGCGAAGATCCTGCCACGACGAGCGCCCGACCGAAAGTCCCTTTGTGCGCTCCTCCCGGGCGCGAAGGCAAGAGTCTCTGGACCAATGAGGCCGTGGAACGTTGGAGCGTCAGAGGATCCGCCCACTCTGGCGGCAGACCTATGTCGGCGACATACACATCGCCGGCAAAGTCAACGCCCCTACCCACATAGCAGCCGGGTTTAGCAAGACCGGTGGCTATCGTAAAGGCAGCCCGGAACGCGTGCGCATCCACTTCACCGGTATCCGCGTTGATCCCGCTGGGAATGTCCACCGCCACACGCAACGCATCCGATGCGGCCGACTTCTGCAGAAGTTCAAGTACCTCAAGTACACCACCCCTAAGCGGCGGTGTCGCGCCGATTCCAAGCAAAGCGTCCACTACGCAATCCGCATTCGCCAGCCATTCTTCAAGTTGAGGGGCGCTCTCGGCCTCCCCGTGGACCGCTACCGGGATGCCTACAGACTGTACGCGTGTGAGATTGGCGTCGTCAGAGCGCGCGCGCGTCAGGTATACATACGGCTGAATTCCAGCGCGGTAGAGATGATAGGCAACCACCAAGCCATCCCCGCCGTTGTTACCTGAACCGGCGAGAATCAGCACGCGCGCACCCGGTGTGAGCTTCCCTTTCTCTCTGAGAATCGCGGCGATGTTGTAGCCTGCCAAATCCATAAGGGTATGTTCATCCATGCCGATGGCAACGGCACCGGCCTCAAGCCGACGCATGGTTTCGGTTTGGACTAGCTTCACCCTATCGCTCCTCAGTGCCCGCTCCGCGAGATTCCAATCGCATGAAGGGCAGTGGGACTAAAGCCCTCACAGCCGGTCGCATGGCCGCCCCACTCTTCTCTATGTTGCCACGACAACCGCCACCGCGTATTCGCGGCTATGGCTCAGGCTGACGTCAAAATGCCGCAAGTTGAGCGCCCGCGCCCGTGCCGCCGCAGCCCCATGCAGATAGACCAGCGGCTTGCCGCGCATGTCGGGCAAGACTTCCATTTCCCGCCAACGAATGCCCCAGATGCCGGTACCCAGTGCTTTAGAGATCGCCTCTTTTGCGGCAAAGCGCGCCGCCAGTTCCGGTACGCGTCCGCGGTAGAGCGTCTGCTCAGCTTCCGTATAGACCCTGCGGAGGAAACGCTCACCATAGCGGTCAACAACGCGCGCAATGCGTGGGATCTCAATTATGTCCACCCCTGTTGTCGCACCCCCGCCGGCTGGCAGAAGGCTGCTATCTCCCGTTCCGGCTGGCGCGGGGCGAACCAGACCCTTACCCTGGGCGGTGCACGCAAGGATCTCTTGCGCCACGGACTCGCAATTGTTACTGTTAGCATCGATGAGCACGGCACGCCGAAAGAGGCCCTGAGAGCGTCTGGGCCTGCGCAAGAGGAAGAGGTAAAGGGGAACGGTTATCCGATCGAATGCGGCCAGAAGGGGGGACACGTCCTCCAATTCGGGCAGGACAACGACGCTCGTTCCGCCGTGCGCGGTAATTCGCTGGGCGCTCGCCGCCAGAGTCCCGGCGAGCCACGGCGCCTCCGGCACTCCTTCATTCATGGTAGTGGCAGGCGAAGTTTGGTTTTCGATGGGAAGAAAGTAGGCCTGTCTCAAGACGGCAACCTGGGGCAGGTGGTTCGCAAGCGCCCGGCCCACCTGCGTCCCTACCGCAGCATTCCCGGCCAAGATGATAATCATTCTCCAACCAGGCTTATGTATTGAACGACGCCTTCATAGGAGCGGCCGGAAGCCACGACTTCAATGGTGCGAATAGCGATAGGACGTTGTGCCAGTTGCAGGATGTTCTGTTCGTAGGTGTACCACGCATCTTGCTCGATCTGTGTTGCATTCAGTGTGAGGTACTCAGCTTCAGTAGGCACGTAATAGTAGAAGCCGTGGAACCACTCTCTCTCCTCGCCATTTATGTCACGGTAGCTAATACGGATAATTACCGGATACTCGGATCCCTGCCGACCTCCACCGGGTAAGCTTTGTTGTATCACCTTGATGCGTGCCCTGAGGACCAGTTCCTCGAAGTCCCAAACGTCGCGGTTAATCTGCTGGATTAAGACGGTCTCGCCGTGACCTTCACCCTCGCGTTTCAGATGCACGCCATCCTGCTCAAAAGCAACGGTGCCCGACGGCGCCTCTATGGACCGATCTTCTTCCGCCCAATAGGTTCGTAATGTTGGCTCCGGAGCAGCGAAGTCTCCTACCTGGACCAGGTCCTGCGCCGCCGGCAGAGGCGCCGTTGGCAGTTGACCGTCTTCCGTCGTAACCCGCTCCCAAGCCGAGAGCGAGAGGACCCGATCACCATCGGTTACTACCGCGTTACCCAAACGCGCGGCAAGCGAACTGCGCGCATCCTCGATGACTTCCACGGCATAGCTGCCCTCCAATAGATCAGCAGAAAATGTCGGGGTGCGCACGTGAAAGACGCGGTTTTCCGGGGATCTTACTGGGGATACTGCAATGCGGCTCTTACCTGTGATCTGCTCGATGACGATTTGCATCTTCTCAGGTTGATAGCGCACGAGATTGGAAGCAGCCAGCGTCACGCTACTATTGGGATACAATTGAACGGTGCTGTCATCCGGCAGCACCAGGAACGCGCGAGAATTTTCATCAGTCCTAATGCTGTCGCCCGGATTCAATACTGTCTTGTCAAAGCGCACTACCCAGCTTGGGGAGCCCGCCGCATGCACATACACTTCTTGACCGCTGATAACGCGTACGGGCACCGACACATCCTGGCGGATACTCTCGATGATCAACCGCAGTGCGTGCGGAAAGGAAAAGACAAGGGCTAAGAAGATAAAGAAGCTTACAACCAGTGTCGCCCACGCCAGACGCTGCAAGCCTCGATACGTTTGGCTTGGCGTCACCGGGGTGACCGTATCCTGTTGCATGTCACTGCCTGATCTGAAACTCGGCAAAGGCCCCAGAAATCGGTTCCCAGCTTGTGGCGACGGACTCCACTCTGCTC
>VXOZ01000058.1:3108-5092 GCA_009839775.1 Chloroflexota bacterium
GCACGCCAGTCGGCCCTTCGGCAAGCACTTCCACGCTCCCGTCAAAATCAACGTTGCGGACGTAACCCACCAGTCCCAGGCTTACCGCGGCGCGCTGAGCAAACTGGCGGTACCCAACACCTTGCACCCTGCCGTACACACGCGCTCGTAGTTGCTGTCGATCAGAGGGTTTGCCCATGCTTCCCTCCGGAGAGCCTCGCACAACGCGAAACGACCTACGCGTTGTCTAAGCCGAGTTCCTGGCGCACTTCGCTGACCGCATCTACAATGACGGCAAGCTTGGCTTGCGCTTCATCCACTGTGCGCGTCTTGAGGCCGCAGTCGGGGTCGATGTACAGCCGGTCGGCAGGAACGACTTGCAAGCCTTTGTAAATACCGGCCTTGACCTCTTCCTTGTCCTCGATTACGTGGCTGTGCACGTCCACGACACCCATGGCCAGTTTTTTCGTAAACGGCGCCCGAGAGCTAAAGAGATCGAGAAGGTCAAAGTCGCTATTGGCCATCTCCAGGTCAATCACATCCACCGGAATCTCCAGCATCTTGGGATAGATCGCTTCGAAATCGCCATAGCAGATGTGGGTGCCGGTCGTTGCCTTTATGCCGTCAACTACCACGGCCATCGCGCGAATGGCCAGCGGCAGGTCTTCCGGCCGCGTGGAGACCGCCGGCTCGTCCACTTGAATGTACTGCGCGCCAGCCTTCTCAAGGTCCACCACCTCTTCATGGAGCACCTCGGCCATGGCAAGCACGAACTCTTCCTGAGTATCGTAGTAATTGTTGTAGGACCACTCCGCCATCGTGTAAGGGCCGGTAATCATGCCCTTGACGGGCCGATCCGTCAGACTCTGGGCAAACTGCCACCAGTCAAGGGTGAAAGACTTCACCCGCTTCAGCGGCCCCACCGCGATTGGCTTTCGGTAATAGCGATTACCATACGAGCGCACCAGGCCGCTGATCTCCATGCCTGCCATCGTCTCGGCAAAGAAAGTGGCCATATCGCCCCGGTACATCTCGGAGTCTACGACTATGTCGAGCCCCAGTTCGTTCTGAAAGTCGACCCAAAACTCAGTGTACTTGCGTTCTAACGCCACCAATTCCTCGTGGGACAGCCTGCCGCGCGCAAAATCCGTGCGCGCTTTGGCAAGCACCGGTGGCTTCGGCAAACTCCCAACTTGGGTTGTCCATAGACCTTCCATCGTTATGCGACAGCCTCCTGAGCTTTCTTGACAGCACGAACCATGTTCTCTAGCTTGTCGTACGCCGTTTCTCTCGGCAGGAACTCCAAGCCGGTATTCGGGCTGATGGCTAAGCGGTCTTCGGAAACGTGCTGTGTGACCCATTGCGCAGTTTCCAAGACCGCATCTTCAGATTCCATACGCACATTGCGTGCATCGATAATGCCTAGCATCAAATCTCGATCATCGGGAAAATCAGGTACAAGCGCGGCATTCTGTTTGCCGTGCACCATATCCAGACCGAAACCCTGGAACGGCAGCGCGAAGAAGTCGGGCAGCCCAACCGCATCGCCAAAGTCGGTACGCAGCAACGTCGTGGCTCCCACGCCATCCATGAGCACGTCCATGGCTTCCTGAAATATCCCCCAGTCATCCTTGTAGCGGTGCCAGACGATGGCCGGTTCATCGACTTGAATCAGCGGGGCGTCCGTGGACGCCAAGGCCTTCATTTCTTGATTCAAGGCTTGGGCCGTGTCCAAAACGAGTGTCTTGAGGTCGGTGTACACGCCAAGCAATGACAGCTTGGCAATGGTGTAAGGCCCGGTAACCACTGGCTTCACGGGCTTGGCAGCGTGCTCGCAAGCAAACGCGTAATCGCGCACAAGGATCGGCTCTTGCCATGCGACGCGCGCGGTTGCTTCCGGTTGGCGGTAAAAGGTGTTTGTGTCGAAATAGCGTATGAGACCGCCGATTTCATAGCCACTAAGACTGCCGGCGATGTATGTCACCGGGTCTTGCCAGCGTATCTG
>VXOZ01000299.1:0-2415 GCA_009839775.1 Chloroflexota bacterium
TTTTAATTTAATAGGTTTTATGTGCGTTGCGCCTATAAATAGGGCGCCGAGCCCAGCATCACCCCCCCCCCCGCTCTAGTCGCGGACTTCTCTATCAAGGTAGCGGCAGGCTCTTCGAAAAGTTCAATGCAGGCGCGAACATCCAGTCCGATACGTAACTCTGCCAAGCGGTCGGATTTGGGCGGCCTGGCGTGGGCGAGGGTTTGGGGTAGGAGTCACAGACGGAGATGGCACACTTGCCGGTGCGCTTCCCAAGCAACTTGAATTCATGCGAACGCAGAAGCGGTTAGTTGTACATGTGTCCAGTGCATTGCGGATGGAAGTCGCCGAAATCCACCTCTTGGGTGCCTTCGTATAGTACGGAATAGCCGTACTCCCCGTTTGCTTGTGCTTCCCAGTACACCAGGATGTGGCAGCGCGTATCGAGGTTGAAGTGAAGTATGCAGTACGGTCCCGTTGGATTCGCCGACCGAACACGCGGTGCATCTTCCCTATCCTCATCTGTGCAGCCGAGAGACCTTGCTGAACGTGAAGGGGCCGCCACGAAGGTGCTCCGTTGGCTAATAGCCGGATCTGACCTCGCTGCCGGTTCAGCCGCGCTCGGTCCGGGGGTTGGCACCGATCTTGGTGTGGCAACCTCCTTGGGAGTCACTCTTGACGGAGTTGCCCTCGGCAGCGGACTCGGCGTGGCGAAAACCGTTGGGGTACCTTGAGGCTGGACTTCTGTCGAGGCGGGTTGCGGTGTCGGATCAACTTTGGCCGTTGCCGCGGGCGGGACTGGCTCAATGAAGATATATCCTTCCATGTAAAGCAACCGGTTTCCGAACGCAGTTACGGTAATCCGTCTCGTATTCTGAGAGCCTGTGGCAATGGGTGTGAGTTGAAATACCACCATTCCGCTGGTCTGTCCGGCGGGAATTGTGATGGTATGCTTGACCGCGTTAACAGTAAAATCGCGGCCCGGCTTGGCAGTGTCGTGCGCTTTGCCAATCGTAATGGTGGCATTCTCATCCGAGTCAAAGGTTGTGACGAGATGAATGGTTGCGGTCACGTTGACTGGGCCGGCATCCTCTTTCAAGGACGAAGGACTAAGCGTCAAAGTGAACGGATGTTTTCGCTCTAGTTTTTTCGAATCAGTAGGTGGCCCGGCGCCGGCAAAGGCTGTGGGCGCTGTCGCCAGCAAGGTGAGGATTAATACAAATAGTATTACGGTCAATCGCATAGGCTGCGCTCCTGCGGTCTGATGGAAAGAGAAATGTGGGGAGTTTCGGTGTCGGATAGTTAAGAAGACTGGTTGTGTGATGTAGTGTCTTGTCTCGGACGCGATGCTGAAGCGGCCTTGCAGGGGGATATGCAGCGACTAATCCGTACGACGAGATAGCATGAAAAAGAAAGAAGCATGGGGCAAGTACAGCGTGTGGGCGCAGTGGCTCCGGAGTGAGGCTCCTCTGGTTAGAGGAATGAATCACCCAACTCAGTGAAACAGATTGCGTGAGAATAACTGACTATAAGGCAGAGAAAGCAAATGAGCGAAGTGGTAGTGCGGGTGTGCGAAAGATAGAAGGGATAAGAACCTAACGGCGATTAGTATAGCATAGTCACAAGTTTTGATCAAACTGGAATTTCGCTGCTGAGAGGGGAATTGCAACGCTCAAAGAGTTCATGGGCGGGAGCAATTACTGCACCGTGGATAGTACAGTACGCAATCAGCAGTCAGAGTAAGCCTGCCGTCAGACCGCCGTCGATGTGGATCACTTGGCCGGTGATGTATGAGGCCGCGTCACTTGTCAGATAGTTGACTAGCGCGGCGATCTCCTCCGGGGTGCCCGCGCGCTTGATGGGGAGCTTCTGCATGAGGCGGTCCATGAGGTGCGGCGGGATGTCATGGGTGAGATCGGTGGGAATGTAGCCTGGCGCAATGGCGTTCACCGTAATGCCTCGGCTGCCCATTTCCACGGCGGTCGAGCGTGTGAACGCCACCACACCGGCTTTGGCGGCGGTATAGTTGGCTTGGCCGGGGTTCCCTACCAGCCACCCCACCGAGGTAATGTTGACGATGCGGCCCCAACGCTGCGCCAGCATGGGACGCAGGGCGGCGCGGGTGCAGAGAAAGGCGCCGCGCAGGTTCGTGTCAACCACCAGGTCCCAGTCGTCGTCGCGCATTTTGAGGACGAGCGTATCTTTGGTGATGCCGGCGTTGTTCACCAGGACGTGGAGCTCGCCGAATGTTTCCAGAGTGCGGTCAACGACAGACTTCACCGCCGCGGCGTCGCGCACGTCGCCGCTCACCGCCAGCGCGTTGCCGCCGTCACTCTGGATCTGCGCCACGGTTTCGAGGGCGGCCTCTTCGTTTACCTGATAGTTGATTGCCACGTTTGCACCAGCTCCGGCTAGGTGGAGCGCAATCGTACGCCC
>VXOZ01000299.1:2425-5064 GCA_009839775.1 Chloroflexota bacterium
CGCCCGATGCCGCGTGAGGCACCGGTTACGAGTGCGGTCTTGCCGGTGAGGTGTCGTTCCATATTCTCTGTGCGTTGCGTTTGAATGCGACTACGAACCTTGCCAAACTTCAGTTGGCCGCAGTCGATGCCGATGGAGGTCTTTACATAACGCTGTTAAGTAAATGGAAACAGCCCGAAGAGATACCGATCCCCTCACCCCGGCCCTCTCCCCGAAGGAGAGGGTGCCCCTTGACCGACGCGCGTCACACCTTCTCGGCGACAACCTGCAGCCAGTAGCGCGGAACCGTTGTCAGCTTTAGCTCTTTTACGGCTTCGCGAATGCCGTGCTTGAGCACCTCGGCGCCGACGTCCAGCGGCACGCTGGGCAGCACCCCTTCGATGAAGAGCGAGTAGTCACTGATGTCTTCCAGGCTCTCTTGGGTCATCTCCACCTGTCGACACTCGAGGTGCGTCACGGTGAAGCCGTTCTCTTGCAGCAGTGCCGAATACTGTTCAGGAGAAAGCCAACGCATAGCCGTCGTCTTGGCATCCTTGACGATTTTGACGTTGGGGTACTCACGCCGCATCTTCTGCACCGCGCGCACGACCCAGAGGCGGTTGGCTTTCTCGGTAATCGGGAGATAGGCGCCGTCGAAGAAGGTGGTGTTGAAAGCCACCACGCCGCCGGGATTCAGCGCCTTGCCGATCTCCTTGAAGACGGCGTGCTTGTCCTCGATGAGGTGGATGGCATTGCAGAAGAAGAGCGCGTCCGCTGACGATACAAGCTGGGATACATTCTCCGCGCTGCCGTTGAAAAACTTGACCATTGCGCTGGCGACGCTGTGCCGCGCCTTGTCGAGGGCCAGCGGTGAGGGGTCTATACCAAAGATCTGGGCTTTCAGTCCTAGGTTCTGTACTTTGGCAAGGACCAAGCGCGTGATCGCACCGGTGCCGCAGCCGAGGTCGACAATGCGTCGCTGGACGCTGGGATCGAGCCGCTCGAGAAAACTCAGGGCCGATTCGACCAAGTCGGTATTGGTCTCCCTATAGAATTCATGCCGAGCGAATGGCTCAAAGGAGTGATCCGTTCCTTGTGTACTAGCCATAGAACACCTTCCTCTCACCGGCACCAACGCTCACAGTACTTGCGTGCTGGTGTCGAAAACTCCCTTCACCGCGCAGTCAGTCGTGGATGCGGCGCTTGGCTTGTCCCGATGCCTTTCGTCTACGGCGTATCCGCGTTGTAGGCAAGACGGAACGCCACCAGCCCCCCGGCATTGGTACATTCCTATTATACGGGTATTTGTGGATGCGCGGTCAGATTTCCTAGCCGGATGTGCGGTCGTGCCTGTTGCCGGGAACAGACCGGTCTGGAACGCAATGCTACAATGGGTGCGTGGCTGATGGCAAGGTGGCGGTGGCCTGCTGTGTACACCATTCGGATGCGTGCACACGACGTCCGGCCAAATCGAATGACATTCGGTACGGCGTGAATCATCCGGTCGCTGAAACGGTTGCGTACTGAGGATTTGGGAATGAGAATTCGCAAGGTAGAGGCGGTACCGCTCCGCTGGCCGTTGCAAAGCAGCGGCCATGAACGAGTCTCGGACTATGGGCCGCATGACGAGGCCCATGCCGTCATCGTGAGGGTCGAGACGGACGACGGGCTAGTGGGGCACGGCGAGGTGCATCCCGGCTACGGTTACACGCGCGGCGCGTGCTGGTCGCTGAAAGCTATTGTCGAGAAGGAGCTCGGCCCGGAGATTATTGGCGAGGACGCCACACAACCCGAGTACGTCTGGGAGAAGATGTACAACGGCCCGCGCCTCGGCATCGCGCTCACGTACGGCCAGAGTTCGCCCCGCATGGGCCGCCGCGGCGTGACCGTCTGCGCTTTGGGCGGCATCGACATGGCACTCTGGGACATCTACGCTCGATCGCTCGGTGTGCCGATCTATAAGCTGCTGGGCGGCGGTTACCGCTCACGGTTGCCCACCTACGCGAGCGGCGGTCACGCGGCCGCGGAGGAGGCGGGTGAAGAGGCGCTCACGTACATCGCCAAGGGCTTTCGCAATGTGAAGATGCGCGTGGGAGCGATGGACGCTCCCCGCATCGTCGCAGACGGTATCGCGCGCATTCGGGCGGTGCGGGATGCGATTGGGCCGCACGGTGAGCTTATGCTGGATGCCCACGGCTCACTCAATGAATCACAGGCGATTCGCCTGGCGAAGCAGGCGGAGGACTTCGACATTTCGTGGTTCGAGGAGCCGGTGAGCAGCGACAATTGGAACGGCATGCGCCGGGTGCGAGAGGCTACGTCAATACCCATTTCCACCGGCGAGAACGACTTTACGCACTTCGACTTTCGCGATATTATCGCCCACGAGGCGGCGGACATTCTCCAGCCCGACTTGGCCGTTGTCGGCGGGTTTACGGCGGCGCGGCGTATCGGTGTGCTGGCACATGCGGCTAACCTGCAAGTAGCGCCGCACATTTGGGGTTCGGCGCTCCTCTTCTACGCCAGCTTGCAACTGGCGGCAGCGCTGCCCAATTGTCCCATCATCGAGTTTCGTCAGGGCGGCAATCCGCTCTTTACGGAATTGATCACGCCGCCGCCCGCAATTGATGGCGAGGGCTACGTGACGATTCCCTCAGGAC
>VXOZ01000293.1 GCA_009839775.1 Chloroflexota bacterium
ATGGCGTCCTAAGCCGACCAAGCAGCCATACACGAAGTCATGGCGACCAAAGCCGATCTACAAGCATTGGAGCAGGCAACGAAGGCCGACCTGCAAGCATTGGAGCAGGCAACGAAGGCCGACCTGCAAGCATTGGAGCAGGCAACTAGAGCCGACCTAGCCGCCGTGCATGAAGTCATGGCGACTAAAGCCGACCTGCGCGAATCGGAATTGCGCATGACGATTCGCTTGGGTGGAATCGTAGCAATCGCGGCTGCCTTGGTGATAGCAATTCAGGGATTTCTGTTGGCGTTGATCCAAGGTGCATTTGCCTAAATGCAGCTTTCAGGAAGGTTGACTACAGACGAGAATCGGTGCTGTTCGCCGCTGCCGTCATAGGGAGTCTGCGCAGTTAGTGACATGATTTACCTGGACCACGCCGCAACTACGCCCGTTGATCCGGCCGTTCTTGACGTAATGCTGCCCTATCTCACCGAGCAGTGGGGCAACCCATCCGGCATCTACAGTATCGCGCGTCAGGCCAAGCAGGCGTTGGAAGAAGCGCGAGAAGACATTGCGGACGTCTTCCTATGCAGTCCCAACGAGATCGTCTTCACGGGCAGCGGCAGCGAGGGGGCAAACCTCGCCTTGAAAGGTGTGGCGTACGCCCGGCGCGATGAGGGCAGGCACATCATCACGACCCAGATCGAACACCATGCGGTGCTGCACACCTGCCACAGACTGGAGAGGGAAGGGTTCGAAGTCACGTACCTTCCGGTAGACGGCTACGGCGTGGTAGACCTAGACGCGCTGCGGGAGGCCGTGCGCCCCGATACGATCCTGCTCAGCTTGATGATTGCCAACAATGAGGTCGGCACCATCCAACCCTTGGGCGAAGCGGTAGCCGCAGCGCGCGAACGCAATGAAGACATCGTCGTCCACACCGACGCCGTGCAGGCCGCCGGTTGCATGGAGTTGGACGTGGAAGAGCTAGACATTGACCTTATGTCAATTGCCGCCCACAAGTTCTACGGTCCAAAGGGTGTCGGTGCGCTCTTCACGCGACGTGGGACGCCGCTCATCCCACTGGTGCAAGGGGGCGGACAGGAACGCAACCGGCGCTCCGGCACGGAAAACGTCCCCTACGCTGTCGGCATGGCTAAGGCGCTCATGCTCTCTCAGGAGCAGCGTGAAGAACGCAATGCGCACTGCGAGGCGCTGCGGGATCGCCTGCTTGGCGGTATCTGTGAGAGTATCGAAATCGCAGAGCCTACCGGTCATCCTACGCAGCGGCTACCGCACATTGCCAGCCTGACGTTCGCGAATATCGAAGGTGAGAGTGTGCTGCTCAATCTCGACATGCACGACGTCTGCGCCTCCGCCGGTTCCGCCTGCTCCGCCACGTCGCTGGAGCCCTCGCACGTGCTGCAGGCGATGGGAATCCCGGTACACCGCGCCCGGGGCGCCCTGCGCTTGAGCGTCGGCCACCGCAATACGGCGGCAGAAATCGAACGCGTGCTAGACCTCTTGCCCGGCATCGTGAGCCAGTTGCGCGCGATGGCCGTGGTGTGAGTCAGGCCGCATCTCCATCCAAACCGGCAATTTGCACGAGTATTAGTGTCAGCCCCGTTTCCCGCGTAAACAACCCATATGCCCACTGAATTCATGACACGCGCTCTCGAGTTGGCAAAGCAGGCACAAGGGCGCACGTCTCCCAATCCCGCGGTCGGCGCCGTTGTCGCGCGGGATGGGGTAATTGTCGGTGAAGGCGCCACGCAGCCGCCCGGCCAAGCGCACGCCGAGGTTGTGGCACTCAGCCAAGCGGGTAATGCCGCTAAAGGCGCCGACCTCTTCGTAACCCTGGAGCCATGTGCCTCTCAGGGTCGCACGCCGCCCTGCACGGACGCCATCATTGCCGCGGGTATCCGCCACGTGCGCATCGGCATTCTCGATCCCCATCCCCAGGTCAATGGCAAGGGCGCGGCACGACTCCGCGCAGCCGGTATTCAAGTAAGCACTGGCATGAATGAAGCGCAGGCGCGGCAGTGTCACGAGGCCTATCTGTACAGCATCCGGACCGGGTTGCCGTTCGTTACCCTGAAGATGGCCATGAGCGCCGACGGCAAGGTGGCGACCGGCAACAGCAAAATGCCGTACCTTACCGGCAAAGCAGCACGCACTCTTGTGCACGAATTGCGCGACCGCAGCGACGCTATCGTCGTAGGGGCTGATACAGTCATTGCCGATGACCCGCGCTTGACAACCCGGTTGCCGCGAGACGACGTACACCATCCCCGGCGCTTCATCCTCGATAGTCGCGGCAGAACGCCGCTGGATGCCACCGTTTTGCAACCTGACCTCCCCGGCCGGACCACGGTAGTCACCTCAGAATCCGCACCTGCAGAGCGGCTGCAAGCGCTTCGCGCCCGTGGGGCGGACGTCTGGTCGCTGCCGGCCAGAGACGGGAGCGTTGACCTGCTCGCCTTTCTGCAGCAGCTCGGGGCGGAGGGAGTGCGATCAGTACTCTTGGAAGGAGGCCCCACACTGGCAGGAGCTTTCCTGAATATCGATCGTGTGCAGAAGCTCCTGCTCTTTGTGGCCCCTCTCTTGGTTGGCAGAGACGATATACCAGCCCTGCTTGCCGGCCGCCACCAACCAGCACTCACGGCAATGCGAGGCTTTCACTTCTCGTCGGTCAGGCGCATCGGCTCCGATGTGCTTCTGACCGCCAATCTTGAGTCGGTTAAACGCTTGCGGAGCCCTGCTCTCCGGGAATCCCCATAACGCTGTAATCAACCAAGAGCGGTAGGGAGACACCATGTTCACCGGGATTATCAAAGCGCTGGGCACCGTTACCCACGTCGCGGCCACGGCTGATGGGGCGCAGTTAGAGATCGCGGCTCCGGGTTTCGCTGATACCCTTAGCGATGGCGAAAGCGTTGCCGTGAACGGCGCGTGCCTTACCGTCGCAGCGATCGCTTCGCCGGCATTTGCGTTCGAACTTACGCCGGAAACCCTCTCCCGCACGAACCTGGGCAACCTCGCTCCGGGTGACGTCGTAAATCTGGAACCGGCAGTGCGCGTAGGCGACAGCCTGAGCGGTCACGTTGTGCAAGGGCACGTCGACGGCACCGGCACCATCCTAGAGCAGACTGTGGTCGGCGATTCGGTGGAGATGCGGTTCTCCGCCCCGCCGGAGGTGCTCCGTTACCTCATCGAAAAGGGCTCGATTGCGGTGGATGGCGTCAGCCTCACGGTTTTCGGCATTAATTCGCAGGCTTTTGGGGTCTCCCTGGTACAATATACTCAGGAACACACGAATTTGACACGCAAACCGGTTGGCGCCAGCGTAAACTTGGAAGTGGACCTGTTTGCGAAGTACATTGAGCGCATATTCCAACTGACTCAGGAATAGCAGTTATTGGAGCAACTAAGCGGGAGCGCAAGACTGATGGCAGTTTTCGACGCCCACAAGGCGTTTGAAGTCCTAATTGCCGCGGGCTTCACGGAGCGCCAAGCCAAAGCCTTGTTGGAAGTAGGCAGCGAAGGGTATGGCGCGCTGGCAACGAAATCCGATCTTCGAGAGTTGGAGTTGCGACTAAAGCATGAACTGACGCTACGCATGGGTGGCCTGGTAGCAGCGGGCGTGGCGATCATCGCAATGCTGGAACTGTTACCGAGATAGGTTTCACTGAGTGAGAGCAGTACGCTTGCCCTGAATGCTGTCGACTTTGACGCCTTACCGTGAAGTGGCGCTCACACCGAGGATACCTTTCAGCGCCAAGAGCAGTCCGACCGCGCTGAGACTATTCAAACACTGCATGAATTAGCAGAGAGGCCAATCAGATGCCGCTGGCAACCATTGAAGAGGCCATCGAGGACTTCCGCCGAGGCAAGTTCGTCATCATCATCGACGACAAGAATCGCGAGAATGAGGGTGACCTCTGCATTGCCGCGGAGAAGATTACCGCAGACAGCATCAACTTCATGGCCAAGTATGGGCGCGGCCTCATTTGTGCGCCCCTAACGGGTCAGCGCTTGGATGAACTCCGCATCCCCCTCATGGTCTCCAATAACGACACCATGTACGGGACCGCGTTTACCGTTTCGGTAGAGTCCCGCCACGGCGTCGCCAGTGGGATTTCCGCCTCCGACCGCGCGACGACCGTTAAAGCCTTGGTAGACCCCAAGACCACACCCAGCGACCTCATCATGCCGGGGCACACCTTCCCGTTGCGCGCCTGTGACGGCGGCGTGCTCGTACGCGCCGGGCATACGGAAGCCAGCATTGACCTCGCGAAGCTTGCCGGTCTTTATCCCGGAGCGGTTGTTTGCGAAATCATGGATGAAGACGGCACGATGATGCGCCTGCCGCAACTCGAGGCATTCACCCGCAAGCACGACATCAAGATTATCAGCATTGCCGACCTCATCGAGTACCGCTATCGCACAGAGTCTATTGCGCATCAGGTTGCCCGCAGCCGCATACCGACGGAATACGGCGAGTTTACGGCGCTTGCCTACAAGAGCACTGCCGACTGGCAGGAAGGCATTGCGCTCGTCGCCGGCACGATCACTCCTGATGAGCCGGTGCTCGTGCGCGTGCACTCGCAGTGTGCCACCGGCGATGCGCTCGGCTCGCTGCGCTGCGATTGCGGCATGCAGTTGCGTCTTGCCATGCAGAAAGTGCAGGAGGAAGGCAACGGCATCATCCTCTACTTGAACCAGGAAGGCCGAGGCATCGGCCTGATGAACAAGATGCGCGCCTATGAGCTGCAGGACGAGGGATTGGATACGGTAGAAGCCAATCACCGCCTCGGCCTGGGCGCGGATCAGCGCAATTACGGGTTCGGCTGCCAGGTGCTCAAGGACCTCGGAGCCTCCAAAGTGCGTTTGCTCACCAATAGTCCCATCAAGGCGGCGGCACTGAGCATCTACGGTTTGGAATTGGTTGAGCGCGTGCCGCTCAACGTGGAGCCGAACGACGAGAACCTCCGCTACCTGCAAACGAAACGTGATAGACTGGGGCACGATCTGACGTTTATTGACACAGACACGGGATAAGGC
>VXOZ01000403.1 GCA_009839775.1 Chloroflexota bacterium
TAGGGATCGACTTCCAGCCTATCGCGCGGGCTGCCTAGGAGCACGACGCGCCCGTGATTTGCCGCAGCTTTGAGCGCGAGGTCGATTGTCGGACCGCTCCCCACGGCCTCCACCACATAGTTCGCGCCGCCCGGGCCGAGTGACGGCAACCACTCGCTAAGCGGCTTTTCTTTCAAGTTAAGTGCCAAGTCCACACCGCACGCCTTGGCCTGTGCTAGGCGCGGCGCGGCCAAATCCGCCGCGGCGACCTGTGCCGCTCCGGCCAAGCCGCAAAGTTGCGCGCAGAGATTGCCCACCAAACCCATACCGATCACGAGCACATTCTCGCCAAAGTACACCGGCGCCTGCCGCGGCGCAGACATGGCGATCTGCAGCATTGCAATGAACGGGGCGTGCGTATCAGGCACGCCCTCCGGCACCGGCAGCACGACATCATGACTGAGAAGCGCGTGGGTAGCGTGGCGATTGCGGTGGAAGACACGCGTGCCGGGCGCGAGATCCGTAACCCCGTCGCCAACCGCCACCACCTCACCCACCACGGCGTAGCCCGGTCGAAACGGAAACTTGGCATAGCCAAAGTCAGGCTCTTCGAAGCCCCGATGCGTCTCCGTGAACATGGCAAGCTCAGTGCCCGCGCTAATCAACGACAGCCGGTTTCGAACCAAGACTTCACCGGGCCCGGGATCGTCCGGGACAGTCGTGGCTTCTACAAGACACTGATCTTTGCTGGGGAAGACAAGACTTTGGATTTTCATGACGCATCGGGCCTCCTGTGAGTGCAATCTGCTCGGCGAAATCTGCCTGTGGCTGTTCACTTGCCAGCGAGCATTGCCTGCCGGACTTTCAATGCGCAGGCGCCTCGCAGCAGTTTCGCGCGTTCGTCGCCGTTGCACCTAGCTTAATGAACAACGCTCTCAACGTTTACCAACGACTGGTGCCGGAAGTACGTGTCGTACAGTTCGGCGTAGTGACCGCCTGCCGCCAACAGAGTTTGGTGGGTGCCTTCTTCCAAGATGCGACCGCCGTCCAACACGAGGATGCGGTCGGCGTGCTGCACCGTGTAAAGACGGTGCGCAATGACGATGGACGTGCGGTTCCGCATGATGGCCTCGATGCCGTCCTGAATTTGCACTTCCGTAAAGGGATCCACACTGGCCGTGGCTTCATCCAGGATGAACACCGCGGGATCGTGCAGCATGACGCGTGCCAAGGCCACGAGCTGGCGCTGCCCCATGGAGAGACGCCCGCCGCGCTCGCCGACGTCGGTATTCAGCCCGTTAGGCAGGTCGGCCAGCCAATTGCCACCCGCGATATGCTCCACCGCGCGGAGCACATCATCCTCGCTGGCTTCCGGCTTGCCGTAGCGGATATTCTCACCCACACTGCCGCTAAAGAGAAACGGCGATTGGGGTACGATGCCGATCTGACGGCGGTATCCTGCCAGATCGAACGAGCGGATATCGCGCCCGTCAACAAGCAACTCGCCCTCCTGAAACTCGTAGAAGCGCGCGACGAGCCGCACAATGCTCGTCTTGCCGGAACCCGTGTGCCCAACCAGAGCGATTGACTCGCCCGGTCGGATGCCCAAGCTGAAGTCCGGCAGCACGACTTCGCCGGGTAGGTAGCTGAAGCCCACGCGCCGAAACTCGAATCCTCCCCGCACATCGTCGGCGGGAGCATTGCCGGTCTGCACCACGCGAGGATCTGCGTCTATCAGGCCGAACACCCGCTCACTGGCGGAGAGACCATTTTGAAACTGGCTCCAAAACGAGGCGATCTGCGTCAGCGGAAACCAGAAGAACATAAGGGCCTGGATGAAGAGATACCAGTCGCCCACACTCATCGCGCCGGAGGCCGTGTTGATACCGCCAAAGTACACGATGATGGCCGTGCCGACGCCGGCCGTCGCGTTGAAGACCGGGAAGAACGTATTGAATACGATGCCTTGCCGGAAGTTCACCCGGTAGGCTTGCTCGTTGATGCGCACGAAGTCGTCGTGCACGGCCTTCTCTTGGCGAAAGACCTTGGCCACGGCGATACCGCTGATGGACTCCTCGATGTGGGCGTTCACGCGGGCCATGATGCGGCGCGAGTGCAAAGACGTTTCCCGCGCGATCCGGCGGAACACCAGCGAGATCGCCACGACGAGCGGCGCCATCACCAGCGTGATCAGCGCCAATTGCAGGTTGATGAAGAGCAGCACGGCGCCCATCAGTATCACCAACATGATCTGGCTGATAAGGTTCATTGACAGCGAGACCGTCTCGGCAAAACCATCAGTGTCGGAAGAGACGCGGCTGACGAGCTTGCCGGTGGGCTGATCGTCAAAGAATGAGAGGTCGTGGCCCATGGTCGCCTTGAACGCGTCCTCGCGTATCTTCAACGTCACGTTGCCAATGGCCACGGCGCCAACATACTGGCGGAGGAAATTGAGGGTCCAGGAAAAGCCGCTCAGCAGCAGAATGGCGACAACGAGCAAGACCACCGCCTGTAGACGGGGATCGTTGACGATCAGATCGATGCCGCGCGAAATCAGAAACGGCACAGCCGTATCGGTGAGCGCCGCGATGAAAATGGCGCCGGCAACGACCAGCATGTAGCGCCCTTGGGGACGAAAGTAGCGGATGATCCGGCGCAGCAAGTCACGATCGCTGTATTCGCGATCGTAAGCGTCTGCGTCCAAGCCATCCATCACAAAGCCCATGTGCCAGTCCTCGCTGTTTGCATGGGATGCCTAAGGTTTTGTAGCGCGGGGGCTTGTCCCCCGCTCGTGACGCCTCGCACGCGGCACGGACAAGATAGATTCCGCGCCCCCGTGCGGGGGCGAGCTTTCGCGGTAATGACGGATTGACAGCCCGCCTCTTTTTCCTAAAATGGCCTTGTCTCTCATGCTACCTTGGGTTCGTGCTTCGTCATTCGCTGACCAGTGTCGCCGGCAGCACGGCGGCGTAGCGCTCGTCCCGGTGGGCAAAGATGTTGCGATACGCCGGGCTCCGCGCCATCAGTTCCTCGTGGGTACCCTGGTCCTCCAACTCGCCCCCGCGCATCACGAGAATGCGGTCGGCCCAGCGAATTTGCGATAGACGGTGCGTGATCAAGAATGTCGTCCGCCCGCGCAGGATATTGCGCAGCGCCCGTTGAATCTGGTCCTCTGTGGCGCTGTCGATCGCGCTCGTCGAGTCGTCCAACACTAAAATGCGGGGGTCTGCCAGAAATGCCCGCGCAATGGCGATCCGTTGCCGCTGCCCGCCGGAAAGCGTCACGCCGCGTTCGCCGACAACCGTGTCGTAGCCGTCCTTGAAGCTCATGATGAAGTCATGGGCCTGGGCCTGCTTCGCGACCGCTTCAATCTCCTCGCGGCTCACGGGCCGGCGCACGCCGAACGCGATGTTCTCCGCCAGTGTGCGCGAAAAGAGGAAGACATCCTGGTCAATCGTGGCTATCTGCGAACGCAGCGACTCCATGGACCACACGCGTACGTCCACGCCGTCTATCATCACCTGTCCTCCCGAGACCTCGTAGATGCGGTTGATGAGGCGGGTGAGGGTGGACTTGCCGGACCCGGTCTGCCCCACGATGGCAATTGTCTCTCCCGGTTTGGCTGCGAAGCTGATGCCCTTGAGCACGTCGGCATCGTGATAGGCAAAGGAGACGTTGTCGAACGCCACGGCGCCTTCTATGGGCCTTTCGATTCCTGCCCGGTTCTCGTCAATCTCCGTCTCCGCGTTCAAGATGTCAAGGATGCGCTCGGAGCCTGCAACTCCCAGCCTGACCATGGAAAACGCAAAGATCGAGACGAATGTCGGGAACCGCAGAATGCCCAGCAGTCCCATGAACGCAATCACTTCGCCGATAGTCAACACGCCGTTTGCGTAGAGATAGACGGAATGGGCAAGGCCGAGCGCCAATGCGAAAGAGAACATGAGGAGCGGCAGGTAGAGCGCCTGTATCTTGCCTTGCTCGACAAATAGCTTGCGATAGTCGTTCGCCTTGGCGCGAAACCGGTGGAATTCTTGCTCTTCCTGGGCATTGGACTTTACGACCTCGATGCCGGCGATGGACTCGGTGAGCGTTGCGTTGAGCATGCCGAACTGCGCGCGCAGGGCGCCGGCCACCGGTCCCAAGCGGCGCAAGTAGCCCCGCAACGCAACGAGAAACAACAGCAAGAAGATTACGGGCACCGGCAGCAACTCAACGCGCAAGAAGGCGACGGCGACAATTGGCACCACCATGAAGACGAGCCACTCCGAAAGCAAGAGCAGTCCCGGATTGACCATGAACTGAATCTGCCGCACGTCATTCGTGGCGCGCGCCATGATGTCCCCAACGCGCTGTTGACCGTGGTATGTTTGGCTCTTGCCCAGCAGGTTGACGTAGAGTTCCTCGCGCACGTCGCGTTCCATGCGCAGCGCGACGATCTCGGCCAGGTAGTTCGCCAGCAGTTGCAGCACGCCGCGAAAAACGCTGATGCCCAAGATTGCCAGCGCAAATCCCAGCAGAACGCTGAGCTCCGCGTCCGCTTGCGCGACGGCGTCAAACGCGCTGCCCATCAGTCTGGGCACCTGTACCGCCGCCACCACAACCGCGGCGCGAAAGACTGTGCCAATCACCAGTTGCAGCGGATAGCGCAGGGCATGACTGGCAAGCCACCGCCACACGGAAGAGCGATCGTACGTGTGTTCGGTATCAGGCGTGAACTCTCTGTTCTTCACCGGCGCCTCCGCCAAGCATTCACTCGTGCTATCAATTCACTATAGCATTCCGTAAATGATGCGGTACTATCCTGCCGAGGCGTGTCTCTCGCACACATTGGGCGTTCAATTGGCGGCGATTGAGGCGAATTGCACGCTCAAAGCACTTGTTCTCTAGCACGGTTACTAGGTACATTAGATGGTAGCAAGTAGACAACTGGAATGGGGAGTGCAGTGAGAAATCTGGGCGTGCCGCGTCATTGTCCGCAGTCTTGGCAATTCATTATAGCTCTAGTGGTGTTTGCTCTCTTCTTAGCGGGGTGTAT
>VXOZ01000074.1 GCA_009839775.1 Chloroflexota bacterium
GGAGGGGGCGGCTGACAAGGGTATATGAAAACGAGATTGTAGCTACAGACCGGCCCCACTACCCTTAGATTCCGGCCTATGCCGGATTTGTAAAGTGTAACGAGGAAACTAAAGCGTAGCGAGCGTACCCTGGCAAGAGCACATTAACCGAATTCCAAGTGCTTAGTGTCAAAGTTTATGCTCGTTGCACCGGCCAAGAAAACCAAGTAGCGGGAAACGGCAAGCGTCCAAACTCGCGAGCAAATTGCCCGGTGCATCCTCATGCTCTCCGCTCGGTATAGAACTCAATATATACATTGCTCTGGGCAGAGCCGAATTATGAGATAGCTTCTCGTAGACTAACACGTTTGCTTGGCTGAGCGAGGACAACGATAGCACAGGGCAAAGAAGCGGGGGACAAGCCCCCGCGCTACGTTTTGACCGGCGGTGTGCTGGCACGTGACGAGGACACAGGCGTCGCTGCCATGCATCCGGTAGCACAGGCCCTTCGGCAGGCTCAGGACACATTTGCAACCTGTACCGTAGCGCAGTAATGTCGGAATACTACGCCAGTCCGGTTACTCCTCACGACAAGAATGTTGAGCTACCAGTAGCTCTGTTTGCCTCAGCGCAAGGCCGATTGAGTGAGGCTTCGCCCCATTACCCTACGAAAATTAACCCATGACAGTCACCAAAGCGCACATCCGCGCAGGACTCCACGAGCTTGGGGTTGGCACCGGCGACCTGCTGCTCGTCCACAGTTCCTTGCGCAGCTTCGGTTACGTGCAGGGCGGCGCCGACACCGTAATCGACGCGCTCCTGGAGACCGTGGGAGCCAGCGGCACCGTACTTGTGCCTACCTTGACCTTCACAGTCCTCAAGTCTTGGCCGCATCTGTTTTCTGTCAGCAAGACACCGTCTTCCACCGGACGCATTACCGAGACGTTGCGGCAGCGCAAAGAGGCTGTTCGGAGCGGCCACCCCGTGTCTTCCGCCGCAGCCATAGGGTCGCAGGCGGCCTACCTCACCGCCGCGCATCGGGATACCCCTTGCGGGCCGGACTCACCCTATTTCCGCCTGTACGAACTTGGCGGAAAGGTCGTCTTCTTTGGCGCGTCGCTCGGCAGCAATTCCGCCTTCCATTGCGCGGAGGAGATTGTGTGCCCTGCCTATTTGGGCTTCGCAACGATCAAGGGCGCTATCGTGGAAGACAGGGATGGCCGCAGACGCGCGGTCACTGCCCGCCGCTACGATTGCTTTGATCGCGGTATCACGCGCCATCTGGGCAACATGGAGCCGATATTCCTCGAGCGCGGCCTCCTCCAACGCGCCCTGATTGGGGAGAGTCGAACGTACGTCATCGATGCCCAAGAGAACGTCAGCGTTTCCTGTGAGGTATTGACGGAAGACCCCGACTACATCCTCTCGCCGCTCCACTAACAATATCTTGATCCGGCTTTGCTTTATGGAAACTACATACTGTGCTATAGTGGTGGATGTCCAGTACCGAGGCGCGTTGTAGCCGGTCACAGTTGCGCTCGCTCTGACGAATCGATAGACGCCAACGGAGGTATGCGCATGCGTTGCCCACAGTGCGCCAAGCAAGATACCCGCGTGGTTGATAGTCGACCTGAGGAAATGAGCATTCGCCGCCGCCGCGAATGCGGCAATTGCGGCCATCGCTACACCACCTATGAGCGTCTGGAAGTGCTCGCATGTCCACACTGTGAATCTATTGAATCGCGAGTCGCATCCTACCAACTGCTCAAGGCCGGATCGCGACGGTTCCGCGAGTGCCTGCGCTGCGGCAGAGAGTTCACGACCACCGAGCGGGTTGACCCGGTACCGCTCACGGTAGTAAAGCGGGACGGCCGGCGCGAGGAGTTCAACCGGGGGAAACTGCGCGACAAGATAAGCACGGCGTGCTGGAAGCGTCCGGTGAGCTCGGAGCAAGTCGGAAACATCGTTGACGACATCGAACGCGACCTGCTTGAAGTGGGCGAACCCGAGGTAGAGTCCACGGTCATCGGCGATAGAGTGATGCAGCGCCTGCGCGTCCTCGATGAAGTGGCCTATGTGCGTTTCGCCTCGGTCTATCGCCGCTTCGAAGACATCGACAGCATTGCTGAGGAAATTGCCGAGTACCAGCTGTGGAAGCGCAGCCGCGCCCAGCCGGACCAAATTGCTCTGCTGCCGGAAGAAACGTCCATCACGTAGGACAATCTCTCAGGCTCTTGGAGGTTGACCCGCAGGACAGCGTCTGGCGTGTTGAATTGTGTGCGCTCTAGTGTTTGGACAATAGCCCATCCTGTGAAACCCTCCCATATACGCAGCTTTCTCTTCTACTGGCTGCCTCCACTTCTCTGGATGGCCCTCATCTACTACGGTTCCGCACAACCCACGCTGCCGTCACTCACGCATAGCCTCCTCGATTCGCTGGTGAAGTACGGCGCGCATTTTGTGGAATATGCCGTGCTGGCGGCGCTCTGGTACCGCGCGATCTACTCACGCTTTCCTCACCCGAAGATCCAACCCTTGGCACTTATCATAGTCATCGCTTACGCCCTCAGCGACGAGTTCCACCAGTCCTTCGTGCCGGGAAGAAGCGCCACCTGGCAGGACGTGGCGGTGGATGTCATCGGCGGCGCGAGCGCCCTTTTGGCCTGGAATGTCGTGCAGCAGTGGCGGAACCGCAACAACACTTCCCGTGAAGAGCGCCGACTGGAGCCCTGAGCGAGCTTTTCATCTACTTTCCGATGCAGAACTCGCCGAAAATGCGGTCGAGGAGATCTTCCGTCGCGCTCTCGCCGGTCAACTCACCGAACGCATTCATCGCGGCACGCAGGCCGATGCACACAAAGTCCACAGGAAGATCGTCGGCCGCGGCCTGGCGCGCCTCCATAAGCGCCGTGCGCGCTTCCTGCAAAACCTCTTGATGGCGGAACGAGGTTACGACGGCACTATCAGCAGGCAACCCGCCCTGCAAAAGTATTTCGCTAATACTCGCGCGCAACGCCTCCAGGCCGTCGTTGGTAACAGCCGAGGTCTGCACGACCGGAGAGCCATTGAGCACGTGTTGCACGTCGTTGGAAAAAAGGACCCGTGTCTTGTCAACCTTGTTCAGGGCGATGATCGTCCGTCGGTCCGGATCTGCTGCGCGGGCGCTGTTCACCTCCGCAATCACGTCGTGGTCTGCCGGCTGCAGCGCCATGCTGCTATCCAAGACCAAAATTATCAAGCGAGCCGCGGCCAATGACGCCCGGCTGCGCTCGACGCCAAGCTGTTCCACCACGTCATGCGTGTCCGCAATGCCCGCCGTATCCGCCAGCACGAGCGGTATACCATCAACGTCAACGGTCTCCTCCAGCACGTCCCGCGTCGTTCCTGGGATGTCGGTTACAATCGCCCGGTCGGCAGACAAGAACGCATTCAATAAGCTCGACTTGCCGACGTTGGGGCGTCCCACGAGTACCGCAGGTACGCCGTCACGCACCAGCGCGCCGCTCTGCGCTGTTGCCAGCAGTTGATCCAAGGCGGAGAGCATGTCTGCGATGGTTGCTTCCACCTCGTGTGCGGGGACCGCGGGCACGTCGTCCTCGCTGAAATCAATGTTGGCTTCCAGGCGCGCCAGCAGTCCGAGCGCCTGCTGCCGCAACTGCTGGATGTGACGGGACAGACGGCCGTCCAGTTGGTCCAGCGCAAATGACAGTCCCTTGCCCGTACGGGCGCGCACCACGTCCATGACCGCCTCGGCCTGGGCCAAATCGAGCTTGCCGTTGAGGAAAGCGCGCAGCGTAAACTCGCCGGGCCGGGCCAAGCGCGCGCCTTGCGCAACGAGCAGCGCAAGCGTCTTGCGTAGCACAGCCGGGCTGCCGTGACAGGAAAACTCCACCACGTCTTCACCCGTGTACGAGTGCGGCCGCCGCATATAGGTGCAAAGCGCTTGGTCCACACGCTCGTTGTTGGCCGGATCGCACACGAGACCGACGTACGCCCGGTGGCTCTGCCACTTGCCGGACTTCTGCCGCCGAAAGCAGCGTTTGCCAATCGGAAGGGACTGACTGCCGCTCAGCCGCACGATACCGATTGCGCCTTCACCCGGCGGCGTGGCTACTTTGTTTAGGGTATCATCGAGATCTACACGCGTAATCCTTGATTCTTGAAGATACTCTCCCAAGTTGGGCCTTGGATTCGCCTGATAGCTCTCACCAATCTGAGCTTGTCTTCCCGGGTGCTGGATAGCCTGCCGTTTCCGTTCATGCTTCGACAAGCTCAGCACGAACGGAAACGCCTTTCGTGTGACGCAGGGAGCCTGCACAGAAACCTAAGACCGGAGCTAGTCAGGACTCGTATGGTCGCACTCCAACACTAGCTTTCGTGCAACGTTGGCTCAACCCCTAGGTCCTCAATCGTAAATATGTGCCCATATGCGTAGCCAGCCGCCGCTATCGCGACTGCACCGCCCTGCAAGCGATCCACAAGCGTCCATATGCCGGTTACCACACCTCCTGCTTCCTTGACCGCCTCTGCCGCGCGCAGCACAGAACCGCCGGTCGTGACTGTATCTTCCAGGATCGCTACCCGCATGCCCGGCTGCAATGGGCCTTCCACCTGTTTACCGGTGCCGTGCTCTTTCGCCTGGCTGCGCACGATGAGAGCGGCAAGCGGCGTGCCTGCCGTGAAACTGGCAATCGCGACGGCGGTCACCACCGGGTCCGCGGCAACCGACATGCCGGCAACGGCATCCGGCAAGGGATCGCCCAACGCCCGCAACATCACTTGGCCCGTCAGGTGCGCACCTTCCGCGGACAACGTCACAAGACGGCAGTCAATGTAGTAGTTCGCCCGTTTGCCGGAACTGAGGACAAAGTCCCCCACCTTTACCGCTTCCGCTTGCAGCAACTGGCGCAGGCGCTCTCGCTCGGCATCCACAGGTTTCACCTCTTCTTTGGCTCAGCGTGTAACATACTCGATTCTAGCGAGCTGCGGCGCCTCTGACCAGAGCATGTACTTTGCAAACGACTGGA
>VXOZ01000132.1 GCA_009839775.1 Chloroflexota bacterium
CCGGTACCGACATCGAGCAAGAACGGCAACGCCCTATTGCCCGTGCGCAAGAGATCTACGCACAGAAGAAAGAGGCGGGCGTGGATTTTTCTAAGGGGCCGTGTTTATCCGAGAATTTGATGGATGGGTGGGTGGCCGATATTGTGCACAACCCGCGCCAGCCGGTTGACGACGTGCCAGAGAATCAATGCCAGTCGTATCGTGCGGGCAGGGCGTTCCGGTTGGTGGAGCTAGACCCCGACGGGAACGTCATACGTGCACAATAGGGTGTCTGCTCAGATAGTTTGGCAGACCCAAAATTAATGCCGCCTACCAGGATACGTCCGCGCCCCTAAAACGCACCCTGATGGCGGCATTCCGATGTAAAGAGCACTTGTGAAACGGAATCCGGTTCTTAACCGCTAAAGTATTCTACTCCATTGGAGTCTTATCGCCAAATCGAACGCCACTTGATTACCCTGCGCGCTCTTATGCGCTGGCAATGATCGTGTCCAAGCTGGTGCTAATGTCCAGCAGACTCTTTTCAGGGAATTCGCCGTGGAGCGGAATTTCGGCGGACAGGTAGCTGTCGTAGCCAACCGATCGCAGAGACGCACGCACTGCCTTCCAGTCTACGTCGCCTTGCAGGAGCGTCACGAAGCCGTCCATGTTCCCGACTTGTACTTTGAAGTCCTTTACGTGCACCTTCTTGATGCGCTGTGCGAGGATTTCGATCCAGTGCTGCGGGATTGCCCAGCCCAGGAAGTTCCCAACGTCGAAGTAGCAACCGACATGCGGGCTATTCACCTCATCGAGCATATTCCGCATCTCCACCGGCGATAGCAGGAATTTGTTCCACACATTCTCAACTGCTACATGGATCTGCAGGTCTTCGGCGATGGGCGCAACTTGCTTTAGGCCCTCGAGCGTGCCTTCGTAGGCGATGTCGTAGCGCACGTCCACGCTCACGGTGCCCGGCACGACCAGCAGACTCGTGCCGCCGAGAGCCTTCACGACACGCAAGGCTTTCGCGATGTTCTCAACGCCCTTGCTCAACTCATCGCTGTCGATGGTTGTCAGCGGCGCGCTCCGAATGGGTTGACCGCCCATGAGACCGTGGATTTCGACCGTCTGTTCCGCATGGTCGCGCAGCCGCTTGAGGTCATCTTCAGATGCGTCTATAGCAATGGGACCGTCAAACGTAAGACTGGGTTCGATGCCATCAAATCCCGCCGCCTTGGCCATGCTCATGGCATCCAAGAGGGGAACATCCCTACCGAAACAATTGCCGCAGACTGCTTTTTTCATGTTCCTGCTCACCTTTTCTTATGTCTTGGGCCAACTTGGGTTGGTTTGCGGTGGTGGTCTGGGGTACGTCTTCCACAAATCGGTTGCGAAAACCGTACTTCAGTATACCTGAACCAACTGTCCAGCCGTAATTGCGTGTTGCTCTAGGCTCTGCTAGCCTGTGGGCACAAGGAGATGACAGCGATGATTATCGATGCGCACGTTCACGTAGGTGTCTCGACCGCGTACAACTTCTCTGCAAGTATCGACGATCTGCTGCGGCTTGCGGATGACAACGGCATCGATAAGCTCTTTGTGACCGACTTTACGGCGTTGATCCATGACATGCGCGAGGGGAACGATACCTTGGGCAGGTCGATACGCCAGCATCCGGATCGTATCCTGGGATACGTGAGCATCCCGACGATGAACTTCGATAATGGGGCGCTCGAAGAAATCGACCGCTGCGTGCACGAGTACGGCATGCGGGGCATCAAAATCTATTCCTATCCCAAGATTCCGTTGGTACGCCCGTCGGTATTTCCGGTGCTGGAGCGAGCGGCTTCCCATCGCATGCCGATACTGGCCCATTCGACTGCGGAAGAGTGCGAGGAGATGGCTTCGCGCGTGCCGGAGGCGTTCCTTATGATGGCGCATTCGGGCAACACGGCGTTGGCGCGGGGCGACTGGATGCGCGCGGTGCAGGCTGCGGAACGAAATCCTTCACTCTTGCTTGAAACCGCAAGCAGCGCCGTTAACAATGGCTCGCTGGAGTATACAATCAGTCGCATCGGCCCGGAGCGGATTATCTTCGGCACGGACATGCCGCTGCTGGAAGTGAGCGTGCAAATGGCGCGGGTCAGCGGCGCCGCGATTAGCCAAGCTGACAAAGACTTGATATTCGGCGGCAATATGGCGCGCATGTTGGCTCTTAGTGATTAGTGGCGAATGGGCGTGGAGAACACTATGACAGTTTGGGACTTTTCCGGTTTTGTCGGGGCCTGGGGGTATTGGCCCCTCAAGGAGCGTACCGGTGCTGACGTCCTGGCGCTGATGGATGCGCACGGCATAGCGCGGGCCGTTGTGGGCTCTACGCGGGCGCTTGAAAGTGACTGGCGGCAAGGAAACGCCGACATCCTGGCCGCGGCAGCGGAATCCGGCGGCAGGCTTGTGCCCTTTGTCACAATTGACAACACACAGTCCGGCACAAGTGAACTCTTAGCCGAGTACGCGGCTGCCGGCGCCAAAGGCATTCGCTGCTATCCTAGCCACCACCACAACACGTTGCCGTCGCAGCTTGAGCCGCTCTGCGCTGCGGCTCAGGACCATGAGTTGATCGTTACGCTCGTGATGCGCGCCATCATGGATTGGTCGTTTCCTGTCGCTGCCGTAGAGCCTTTTGAGGGTCTCCTGGCGCAGTTTCCTGACGTCCAGTTTGTCATTCACGGCCTGAACTACGGGCAAGAAGCGTGGCACGGCATTCGCTTGCTTAATACGTACCCCAACGTCTGGCTGGAGACGTCGTGCCTACAGGGCCTTGGCGGGATCGCGCGCTGGGTTGCGCACGCAGACGTCGGCCGCATACTCCTCGGCACCGGCGTCCCGCTGCAATACCCCGCCTGCGGCATTGCGAAGCTGGAAAAGGCGGAGATCTCTGCGGCGGACAAAGAGGCGATTGCCCACCGCAACGCGCAGCGCCTGCTGGCTTACTCTACATAACTGCACTGTTCTCTTAGCCACTCTCGGTTCTTCTCTGCATGTCTACCACAGCAAATACGTCCCGTGGCCGCGTGTAAGAGAGCGAACGGCAAGGTAGTGGAAGATGTCCCGCGCATGGTGCAGAGCATGACGGGCTACTTTCCACTCTTGGATGGTGTCTTTGAACGTGGCTTTGGATTCTTTGGCCGGAGCGACGTAATGGACGCGCAGGAGCGGGACCGCTTCGCGCCATTCGATAATGCCGTAGAAGGTAGCAGTCCCGGTTGGAACTGCCCGTGCCTGCGGGTCTAGCCGGATGTAGCTGGCGGAAGTTTCGTAGAACCCATGCCCGGTTTCATCACGAGAGTATGCGATGCTGCCTCCCGTCCGTACCCATGTCCCGGTTGGCGCACGCTGAAGCATTGCCCGTGTGAAGGGAAGTGCTTGCGGCGGTGTTGTCTTTGGCAGGTACTCGATGATGGGATTGGGCGCGGGATAGAGATCGATCTGCGTATCCCCTCGTGAGCCGAGCGCGGTGAAGCGAATATGGCTTCCGTGCGGCGGAGCCGATATATCTACCGCCAAGTGGAGAAGTGCGCCGCCGCAGTTGTCGGCAAGGAAGACACGTGTTTCCTTTGGCATCTCACGGACTTCCGTCACGCTGCCGGTTACGCGCACGAGTCGCGGCGGCTCCTGGGGTTGAATGTCTGTAAGGCATTGCAGCACCGTTGCCGTCGGGGTGGGTGGCGGAGGCGTAGGCAGCGCTGCCGTTGGGCGCGGCGTTGGGGTGGCAGTGGGCGCTGGTATGGGAGTAGGGTCTGGTGTCGGCATAGATGTGGCGGTAGGCAGCGGTGTCGGCAAAGGGGTTGGTGTCGGTGTGGGCGTAAGCGTAGGTGTCGGTATCGGCGAGGGCGTAGGTGTAGGTGTTGGCAAAGGCGTAGGAGTAGGCGTCGGTGTCGGCGTGGGAGGCGGTGGGATAGCGCCTGGTGACGGTGTGTCTGCGCGGAGGGCAGCCGGAACTCTCGCCCTGGCCCCATCGTCACTGACGCGCCAGAGCGACTGACCGTCGGAAGCTGACGGGTAACGTCCGTGCAGTCCCAAGTAGCCATCAGGATCATACCTGTAGGCAACGGCGTCGATGACGTCACCCTTGTCGCTCATCAGGGCCACCGTGGCGCCGGAGTTCGCTAGCGCCCACGTGCGGCGCGAGATTCTGCGGTCGTGGACCAAGTTAGTCACTTCTGCCGTATTGCCATAGCCCGCTCCTGACGCCCGTGCTTCAAAGTCCGGCTGCGTGCCAAAGTGGGCGGTGAATTGCCGAGCGTTCTTCGCAGTAACGATGATTTCTCCTGGAGCGAGCTTAGTGCTGGAGGGAAAGCCGTAGGCTATCGGACTGCGGGCCGTCGCGCTCTGGATCAAGATGCGTACGCGCCCGAGGTAGGCCGGTGCGGCTCCTTGATTCTGAATCTCGATGAACTCGTCGCCCTCAGTCCGCGGAATCTGCCCGTCGTAGTAGATCTCTGTTATGCGAAGAAACCGTGGCACAGGCCCTGTTGGCGCCGGTGTGGGAGTTGGTGGAGCGGGTGCCGGCGGCGGTCTTGGGATCGGCCGCGGTGAAGGCGTTGGGGTTGGTGTTTCATTCGATGCGCCCATAGTGCGTGTAGATACGTCCACCCAGTCCCCTGTGCCGTCTGGAATCCGCGCCCTGCCGACGGCGTCTTCAGCGATAGCGTAGTCGACCTCGATGACAACCTCGCCGTAGCCGTCGAGCAGGCGGAGTTTGCCGCTCCTCGCGATAGGGAAGATAGGGGCGACCTTTTCGATGACCAGGAAGTCCCCAGAATCAACCTGGTCTACCGGAAGCAAGTAAGGAGCATCGCCCGCGTTGCTTCCCGTATCGAGGGACCAACAGGTGAGTGTCACCGGCACAGGGCCAATATTGTAAAGCTCAATGTAGCCTGTCTCTTCAATACTCTGGCTGGGAACTATCTCGTTGAACGCGACGTTGCGGCTCTCGTTGTTCGGACACTCGGGAAG
>VXOZ01000121.1:0-2359 GCA_009839775.1 Chloroflexota bacterium
GGCTGCCTATGCCACCTACCAGTAGCGCATGGCGTCCTCAAACATACGCGCCAGGTCGTCCGCCGTTGCTTGCCGTGGGGAGAGCTTGGTGACGCGATGCTGTGGGAGCGTGCCTTCCACCAGCGCCGGGATGTCCGCGCTAGTGTACCCGACGGCGCTGAGGCCGTTGGGAACGCGCAGCTCTTGCATGAGTTCGATGAGGCGGTCTGACAACACCTTGCCGGCGTCCTTTGGCATAACGCCGCTCACGTCCGCACCCAGCAGTTCCGCGGCCCGAGTATGCCGCGTCGGCCCCGCCGCTGCCGTAAAGCGGAACACGGCGGGTGCATTAAGCACGACCGCAAAGCCGTGGGGCACAATGGGCTGGTCGCCGGCGTAGCCGTCCGGGTGGTAGTCGCGCACCATGCCGGCGACGGGATAGGACATGCCGTGGGGCAGGTGCACCCCCGCGTTGCCGAAGCCGATACCCGCGAAGGACGCCGCCAGCAGCATTTGTTCCCGCGCCTCCCTGTCTTCCGGATCGGCCATCGCGCGCGGCAGGAACTCCGCCACCATTGCGAGCGTCTGGCCCGACCATAGATCGCTCACCGGATTCGACCCCTGATACGCCGGGCGTAAGATCGGACGCTCCGGGTACGGACGCAGGGTGTAGGCGATCGCCGTGTACGACTCCAGGGCATGGCTCAGCACGTCGCAGCCGGTGGACGCCACCGCCGTCGGCGACAAGGTGGCCGTGTTTTCCGGGTCGATGATGCCGAGCAGGGGCTTCAGGTTGCGGTGGGAGATGCCCGTCTTTGCGTGCATGGAGACGAGATCGAAGATAGCCGTGCCGGTGGTCTCGCTGCCGGTACCGGCGGTGGTGGGTATCGCGATGAGCGGCTTCAGCGGCCCGGGCACCGGCAACCCCTTGCCGATGGGTGCGTTCACGTAGTCGAGGAAGTCCGCCGGATACGTGGCGTACAGGTTGGCCGCTTTCGCCGTATCGATCGTCGAGCCGCCACCCACCGCGACATAGGCGTCTACCCCTTCGTCAACGGCAAACGCAATCGCTGCCTGAAACGACGCATCCGTCGGTTCGATCTGCACTCGATCAAAGAGCACGTGCGGCACACCGGCGTCTTCAAGTGCCGTAAGCACCGTCGCCACCGGCGGCAGTTCCCGCAGCATCGGGTCCGTGACCACCATCACGCGCTTGGCGCCGAGTTCCGCCAGGTCCAGGCCCACCTCGCGCGTCACGCCCCACCCGAAGCGAATGCTTGAAGCCGCCATTTCAAAGGCGATGTCTTGTTCCATGTTCTCAAATCCCTTCTCGTGTTGCTGGCGGGCTCCGCTGCCGTGCGCACGCTACACGCATAGTACCAATTTCAGCCCGCCTTCGGCATATGGCCCGTTCCATTGAGACCATTGGGCAGCTCTGCCGAATTGCATGCCTTGGGCTGGTTGGGCCTCGTTTCTCCCTCACCGCGGCCCTTAAATTTTGAGAAAGGGGGTGGGCGCATAATGTGGAACCGAGCGAGCGCAGTGCGGGGTTTACTCCCTCTCCCAGTGGGAGAGGGTCGGGGTGAGGGGTCGTCTTCCTGCAATGAATCCTTTAGCCGTGCAGTGTCAAGAGTTAGAGGGCACTATGCTGGTAAGTAGATTTGGGAATTTGGAAGATTCACCCTCACCCTAGCCCTCTCCCATCAAGGGAGAGGGAACTTTCTTATCATAGCTAGAGTCACGCAAAGGTCTCTTCTCTCTTGGAGTACGGAAGTGCAGCGGCTATAATGCGCGTTGTGTCATTACTGCCCAATTCACTCAATAGGATGAGGAGTCTCCACCATGAAAAAAGAACCCCTACTCGGCGCGGGCATGTCCCAGCCTGCCGCGCCTTACTCCATGGCTCTGCGCGTGCAAGCCAATGAAATGCTTTACATTGCCGGTCAAGGTCCGACGGCCGGTGATGGCAGCATCGTCGGCGCGGGCGACATCGAAGCGCAGGTGCGCCAGGTCTTTGCCAACATCCAGTCGCTCCTGGAGGCCGCCGGCGCGGACTTCAACAATGTCGTTTTCATGAATATGTACGTCACCGACATTCGCTTCCGCGAGACCATCACCATGGTGCGCAACGAGATCCTGGAGCCGCCCTTCCCGGCCGCCACCATGGTACAGATCGGCTCCCTGGCGTCCACCGACTGGCTGGTGGAAATCGACGCCATCGCGGCGTTGGACTAGAAGCCATCTCATAATTCGGATCGACGTGCCAACACGTGTTTCGATCCTTCGACAAGTTCAGGACAGGCAAGGGCTTCGCGCAGCCGGCTGCGCGAAGCCCGCCGCACGGACGGAGGAGTGATATGCAGATCGCCCGGAGCCAGTC
>VXOZ01000121.1:2369-4979 GCA_009839775.1 Chloroflexota bacterium
TTTCTACTACATCCAACATATTTTTCCTTCTCCCCCCCACAATTTGTGTTCCACTCCTTCACCTCTCCCTGCCCGGCCCCGGTCTGCGCCCCCCGGGCGGCGCTACGCCCTCAGCACGTACGGACTCTTGATATCCCGTTCGCCCTGAGCCTGTCGAAGGGCAGGTTCGCAAAGAAATATGCATTTACGAAACGAAATCTAGTAGTCTGCACCTCTCCTGGGGCAAATGGTGCATTTTGGGCAAGACCGGCACACGGACTATACTGCTCCTGGAATAAACGGCCTTCGCACCACCACTCTTGGGAGAGGAGCACCCACCATGAAGAAAGAACTCGTCGTCGGCGCGGGCATGACGCAGCCGGACGTGCCGTTTTCGGTCGCCATTCGCGTGCAAGCCAGAGAGACGCTCTACATCGCTGGCCAGGTGCCAACGGACGCAGACGGCAACGTAGTTGGCAGGGGTGATATCGAAGCGCAGACGCGCCATGTCTTCGGCCTGATTGAAGCCGTCTTGGCGGCCGCCGGCGCGACGTTCAAGAACGTCGTTGCCCTGAACATATACGTCACCGACATCCGCTTCCGTGAGACCATCACCAAGGTACGCCGCGAAATCCTGGAGGCGCCCTACCCGGCCACCACTCTGGTGGAGGTTTCCTCGCTGGCCTCAGAAGACTGGCTGGTGGAAATAGACGGCGTCGCGGGGCTGGATTAGAGTACGTGTGATTTCCATGTTCGGCGACCACAGGGGCCTCAAGTTGATACCGGAGAGACTGGGCGACAGATTCAAGGTCTATCAATGAACATAGCATTGGATCAATTCGAAGCGCTGATCAAGCGGGGATTCTATTGTCAGATCGAGGGACGCTTGCACCCTTACAGCGACAAGGTAAAACAGAGAGCCGCAGCAAGTCTTGCGGCCACTAGAGTACAGCTGACCACCTGGCCTGAAGAAAATCGCAATCGGGTGATGCCAATACTTGGCGACATCGCCGCTCACTTGCTCCGGACGTATCAATCCCAAGAGTGTGCAAACAGGTCAGTGGAGGGTAGGGAAAGAATTCCTGACATCCTATACAAGTACATTCCCAAGGAACGCATTGGCAAGGGAGCGCCAAACAGCTTACGAGCGACGCAATTGCTGGCACTGAATGACGATATGGAGTGCAACGTCTCAACGATGAGGGGCAAAACATTGGACCGCTCTCACTTTCGAGCCTTGGTACGGTCAAAATTCAAGAGGCGTTTGGGGATCAAGGTCCAAGAAGACGATCTACTAAGGCGGTCACGAAGGTACGGAGATCTGAGGCTGTCTACCTTTATTCAGAAGTACTTGAATTCACGGGTAGGGGTTGTCTCCCTGAGCAAGGACTTGCTTGTTCCAACGATGTGGGCACACTATGCCCGGAACACAGGAATAGTCGTTGGCTATGAAACGGAGGCTCTGGCAAAGCTCGGGTACGAGATCAGATCTGTAACTTACTCAGTTTTGCCGCCCTCGTATGAGCCAACAAAGGACGACGTCATTCGGTTACTTCTCATTGACCGCGAACGTATGGAGCAAAATGCCAGAGTGGGCAAGACGGGAAATGGATATCCGATCTTGTGTGACGTGTACCTAACAGAGTTCAGCGGAGACTGGAGGGCTCTGTCCCGGCTCCTGTTTGTAAAGGGTTCATCATGGGAATATGAACAGGAGGTCAGACTGCTGGTAGACCTTCAAGAGACGCGAGACACCGGCGGGCAAGATGAAAATTGTTGGCCCATAAGGGTGGTAGACCCTCCTCCGGAAGCCATAGTGGAGGTATACGGTGGGGAGAACACCAAAGAGTCGGACTGCGAGCGAGCAGCGCAGCTAGCCCGTGGCAAAGACAAGACAGGGCTATTTGTTGGGCACGTCTCCGCGCACGGTTTCAGAATTCAGAAGACCGGCGGTGTACGATACTGATCGATACCCGCATGGCAGGTAGAGCGGGTCCGAGGTAAGCCGTCCGAGCCATACATGCCCTCTATCAAAAACGATGGCATCCATAACCCTCATCCTACACTAGGAGAGAACATTCGCAATGTACCATCTCTACGAAGCAATATTCGAAAGTTCCAAGATGTGGCTAAAGATTCAAGGATCGTGTATATCGCAGGACCAGGCGTTGGCAATCTTCGGGTCGCGTTTCGGTACGGAAGTCCCCTCTAAGAATCCGCCCCAATATTCCCTCTCCGAGGCGTTCTTACTCTCTAGCCGATCCGAATGGGTGGCTAATTGGGGAACCATCCGGGACCACCTTCCGCACGGTTGGGAAGACGAAGAGTTTCAACTCACCGAAGGACCCTATCCGTGGTGCGAGTCATTGTCGGAAGACTGCGAATGCCATGGGTCGGAGGGCGGATTAGGTGCCCTTTACTGTTCCGACCTCGGTCTGCGTGAGGAAGCGGCCAGACGCGCCAGCAAATCACCGAACGTCCGGCACTTTGCTTGGCGCCAAATGATGGGGAGAGATGATGCTGATGAGGAGGCGTACGAAAGTGAGCGCCTCAATTCGTACCGGACATCAGTCCTTCAGTTTGCGGAGTCTGCTCGGGATTTGGAAGGGCAACGGGACGCGGATTGCTTGC
>VXOZ01000166.1 GCA_009839775.1 Chloroflexota bacterium
GCTACGCTGCCTCCTCTATGCTGGTAGAAATGGTATGAGCCAGTTGGCGACCGAATTCATCGTCCTGGTCTGGAGATACACCTTGCCTCGGCCCGAAAACTGCATCGCTAGGCCCTCGCCCGAAAGCAGCGTGCTCTTCAGGCTGCCCATGCCGCGTATGGAGTAGTCAACCGTGGGCTCCCACGCCACCACGTGGCCGGTGTCGACGGTGAAACCGTCTGCCACCTCCCTCTCGATGAGCGCGCCGAAGGTGTTGAAGAATAGGTCACCGGTGCCGCTGCACTCGATGAGGAACATGCCCTCGCCGGAAAACATGCTCTTGAAGCCGCCAAAGCGCATTTTGAGCTGGACGTCGGGCGTGGCCGCCATGAACGATCCTCCCGTCAGCACCAGCGAGTCGCCGGCCAGCGTACGGTGCCCGACATTGCCGGGAATCGCGGGCGAAAACGCCACCTCTCCGCCGGTCGGGTGGCTGTACTCGCCGACGAAGAGCGACTCGCCTCCGACCAGCTTCCTGAAGAACGCGCGCAGGAAGCCGCCTAGCAGTCGCGCTTTCACCTGCACGCCCTCCGACATCCATGCCATGCTGCCCCCCTCGGCGATGAAACGCTCGCCGGGACCGAGCCGCACGCTAAGGTGGCCGTACTCAGGATTGCCTTCTATTCGGTATTCCAATTGACCTCCTCCTTTCTGTGCCCAAACCCTACTATTCTTCACGATATCTTCTGAAACGAAGAGATGCGCTCACCGGGTGGGCGGCGTGGACTCGCCAAAGTCATTGTCCCCCCAGCAGATGACTGCATTGTCGGTCAGCACGCCGCAGGTGTGCGCACCCCCGGCACTGACGGCAATGAAGGCGCCGTCCGGAGGCGCGGACTGGCCGACGGAATTGTCTCCCCAGCAGGCGACCGAGTTGTCGGTTCTTACACCGCAGGTGTGGTATGCGCCGGCGCTGACGGCGGTGAATTCACCGTCAGGGGGCGTGGACTGGCCGGATACATTGGCCCCCCGGCAAACGATAGAACCGTCGGTTTTCACGCCGCAGGTGTTTACACCTCCTGCGCTGACGGAGGTGAAGGTGCCGTCAGGGGGTGTGGCTTCGCCAAACCAGTTGGCTCCCCAGCAGGCGACGGAGCCGTCGGTTTTCACGCCGCAGGTGTTTATACCTCCTGCGCTGACGGCAGTGAACGAGCCGTTAGGGGGCGTGGCTTGGCCGGCCCAATCGTCCCCCCAGCAGACGACCGAGTTGTCGGTTCTTATGCCACAGGTATAGCCCCATCCGGCACTGACGGCGATGAAGGAACCGGCGGGCGGCGTGGACTCGCCATACTCATTGGCGCCCCAGCAAACGACGGAACTATCGGTCAGCACGCCGCAGGTGTGCGCACCCCCAGCACTGACGGAAGCAAAGGTCAGGGGCTTGTCGCCGGTGCCCGCTCCGGTGTTCTCCACGGTCGGCGTGGGTGAAGGTTGGATCGTTGGCGTCGGAGATTCTGTTGAGGGTGTGGACGTGGGCGCGGCGGTTGGCGTTTCAGCGGGTGTTGACACGGGCCGGGCCGTGGGTGTGGTCGCAGGCGTCGGTTGCGGCTCGTCAGCGCATGCCGACAGCAACATGACGGTCGCCACGCCCAGGAGGACGCTCGCCAGGAGCAGGCAGCTCGACCACGAGGAGCGTATGCAGCGGCGGAGGGGTAGCAGGAAGCGTGTCATGGCAACTCTCGGGCGCTCCGGGCGGTCATGCGGTGGTTGTGCGGTCTTGCTGAGCATCCATGCGAGTCTCCAAAGTCAAAGAAGGACGGGCACAGGAATAACCTGCGTATTGTTATAATTTTTTTCAAGGTTTGTCCGATACTCAAGCTGCACCACCAACCTGTCCATACACCCCTAATGGTGGTCTCGACTGGTTTAAAAGACTCTTCGGCCAACAATCGGGTGCGCATCTCGTTCCTCAGACGCCAAAAGCGTACACGCTTTTGGCGCAGCTTCTCACCGCTCACGATATTGATGCGGCAGCATTGAGGCTTGCCCCAAGCGGGACAGAGAGAAGCTCATCGTACCGGCGCTGGCAGAACATGTATGCGCTACAATACTGAGGAACGTAACGATACACAATCAAAGTAGGCAATACCTGGATGGCGGGCAATAACCAAGAAGCGCGGGCCGCGGCGGACCTCATCTCTCGCGAGGAGAAGCGGGAGCACTGGAACTGCGACACGTTCCTTTCGCTGGCGCCTGAGAACATGGAGGAGGGGAATGACTCTGCCGCCTACCGCCGCGCAGTGAGCGTCGCCAACGCCATCGTCATGCCTCTAGACGAGCCGTCAGTCGCATACTGGCATAGTCTCGACGATGACGCTCGCCGGGAGCGCATTTTGCCCTTTGCCGAATTCCTCCGTGACCGCTATGCGTGCGCCCAGGTGCTGGTTTTCTTTGTTGCCGATAACCTGGTGGTGGGCCGAGCCATTTGGTCAACCGCCGCGCCTTCTCCCGACATCACCATCTGCCACGAGGCACTGCCGCTGGAAGAGATCGAGCCGGAACTGCTCGCCTTTCTTCCGGGCAACTAGCAATGAATGGGTTTTTGGCAAGGACTTTGTTCGGATGTAGACTGCCAAAAAGGAGCGGAAATTCGAATCTAACCGGGACCCTCTTCAAGGACGTCTCTGAAAGAGACCAGCGAGTCGTGCAGCCATTCGGCTATCGATTCCCACTTTTCGCGGTCCTTCGGGTCGACACGAAGCACACTGACTAATGAGTGGTTCTCACCAAGTTCCACTCCAAGTTCTTGCTCAAAGCGAGCTACGAATGGCTTCACCCGGCTCAGGATGTCTTCTTGAGTTTGGCCTACTTGGCCCGTTACATATACTCCAACTTCTTGGGCTGACGGCGCCAGGTATTGTGAGATGCGTAGATCGGCGCTATCCACCCTGTGCCACACATTGCTGCCACGATAGCCGGGTCGCCAGGAAAAGTCGTTTGGGAATCGTTCGGCGTAGTACTCCCAAAACTCACGACGGAACTTGCTCAGTTCACTTTCGGAATCTTGTGAGAGTTGGCGAAGTTGCCTATCCCATGAGCTTGGTTGCTCACGAATCTCCAAAACCGGCGCAATTAGCGACTCTCCAATGCGAACGGCACGGACTTGGACTGCAAAGAAAGCGTACTGGGTGTCCGTATTCTCATTCAGCCACCTGACTGCGGACAAATGAGCTTCGCTAAACTCGCGGGCAATCCAGATGACAGTCTTGGCCTGGAGGCCCGCAAGATACGTAAGTATTTGGCCCAAATGACTGTGGTCGGAGCTTTCGAGTTGGTTCTCGATCAGTACAGCAGTGTCTTCCCTGGGGTTGTGTGCCAGTATATCCGCAGAAAACTCATCAACGGAGACCTCCACATCCGTGAGTTCCAACTGTAATCCTATGGCTTCCGTGAGCAGTTCGAGGTTGTCGGCGAGCCACGGAGTGAAATCTCTGGCTTCGTTAGGCCATGCCTCGCGTAGTGGAACTGACTCCAAGGAACCGAATTGCATCGCGGCCGTCTCCAGACTGGCTGAAAGTCTTGCTTGATCGCTATTAAAGTTGTATACGTAGTGGCGTTATCCGCTGTTGAGATACGACAAGGTCGCCTCCACCGCCACGCGCAGCGCGTGACCGATACAGGCTTCATCCAGGTCGTAGAGGCTGTGGTGCAGCGGATATGTGATGCCGCGGTCGGTATTGCCGGAGCCAAAGAGCCAGTAGACGCTCGGCACACCTTCGGCCAAGAAGCAGAACGTATCGCCGATGAGCAGCGGGGCGTCCATCATCACGGCGTTGTCAGTGCCGAGAACTCCGGCCGCGGTAGCGTGCACGAGTGACGCCAAGGCGGGATCATTGACTACCGGCGGGTTACCCCGCGTGAGCGTAAATTCCGCAGTACAGTCCGCGCTCTCAGCGGCGGACTCTACCAGGGCCGCCAAGCGCTCGCCCAGTCCCGCACGCGTGTCAAGATCGCCGCAGCGTACGGAGCCTTTCATTTTGACGGTTGATGGAATCAGGTTGTAGTCTTTGCCGCCTTCGAGGAGGCCGACGTTGAGGGAAAACACCTGGTTGTTCGGCGCCACACGGGAGCCGGCCCCGTAGAGGGTTTGGATGACCTGGCTCGCCGCCAGGATCGCGTCCTTGCCCTGATGGCGGCGCGCGGCGTGCGTCTCTTTGCCGGTAACTTCCACTGAAATAATGTCGTATCCGGTGAAGATGACCCCGGGACGCACCCACACCTGCCCAACCGGAATCTCCGGCAGGTTGTGGAAGCCCATCAAGGCGTCCACTTTGGGATTTTCCAGCACGCCGTCTGCGCGCAGGGCCTTGGGGCCGCAGGGTGGCAAGCCCAGCGCCTCTGACGCGCCGCCGGCTTCCTCTGCCGGATCGAAGAGCAGCTTGACGGTCCCTGGAAACTGATCGCGCATGTTCGCGAGAATCTCGGCGATGCCGATGCCAATAGCCGTATGAGCATCGTGCCCGCACGCATGCATTACGTCGGGCGTTTGCGATGCGTACGGGACCTCTTTCCAGTCGGGGAAGGGCAGCGCGTCCATGTCCGGGCGGATTGCCAGCACCTTGCCGGGACGGCTGCCGTGCAGAATGCCGACCACGCCTTGGCCGCCGATGTCCGTCTCAACCTCCCAGCCTGCCGCTGCCAGGCGATCGGCGACAATGCGGGGGGTTTTCTCCAGTTCAAATGTCAATTCGGGATGTTGGTGGATTTCTCTGCGAATCGCCACGAGTTCCGGTTCCAGATCGCGGACTCGTGCCTCAACCTCTGCAGTGCTCATTGTTTCCTCACGTCAATAGTGCTGCCAGAATGCCTACCAGGAAGATACCATCAAAGACCCCGGCCCCGCCAATGCTGACGACGTGGGCGCCCAGACGGTGAATGCGCGGCAGATTGAGGAGATCGGCGCCGATCAGCGAGCCCATAACGCCCGAGACAT
>VXOZ01000209.1 GCA_009839775.1 Chloroflexota bacterium
GCAGATTTGATAAGAGAGGTTGGAAACCGCACGGTCTTCTTAGGCAAGCTTGCGACTGACAGCGATCAGATCTTGCCAGCCCACTTCTCATTGAGCTCGCGCAGCCGGTCATCTCTAGCCATGCCACCCAGATCGTCGGGGAGCCTGGCGCCGTTGGCGATGCGGATGGCATAGGCCAAGTCGGTGCGGTCTGACATCAATTCCCCATACATTTGCTGGAGCATAGCGTCTCGTTGGGCAATGAGCTGCTGCTTCTCCACCGCGCATTGCGTGTGTGCATTGGTGTCAAGTGGAAAGTGCGCTCGAATTGCCTTCACGATGCCCTGGGCAAAGCGGTCCGGGTGCTGTTGAAGCTGCAATGCGTCGCTCTCGTGGTCGAGAAACGCTAATTCCAGGAGCACATCGTTGGAGAGTTGCGAGAAGGTATACCAGTTGGTGCGCGTGGCCGAACTTCCCACCTTCAACCCTCGGTTTGGCACCAGATTCATCTCGCACATGCCCTTCTCCAACGCCGCGGCAAGTGCGCGTGAAGAATCGTCGCCTTCCTGGTACCAGACCTCACAACCCGTGCCGCCGCCGGCATTGGCGTGAATGCTAATGAAGGCGTCTACCTGCTCTGACAGAGCCATGCCAGTGCGCGCATAAAGCGGGACGTCTACGTCCGTTTCGCGGGTCAGCAGCACCGTGTAGCCGTGCTCGCGTAGTGCCGTCGCGGCGCGTTGCGCCACTGCGAGCGTGACGTCTTTCTCTCGCAGCCGCTCCAACGGTTTAGTGTCTGCCGTTGAATCTGATAGCGCTAATCCAACTGCGCCTGGGTCGCGGCCGCCGTGACCTGGGTCTAAGAGGATTTTCATCGTTCCACACTCCTCAGTGAATTGGTTGGGATGAACTTCAGGTGCGGCTGCGCGGAGTGGAGTGCTGATTCGGAGAAGACCGAGGAATTCGCGCGTCTTGCTGCACACTCTTAGACATTCGCTGCTCTTCGCCTGCCGCAAGGGTGATACCTGTAGGGCGTAGTTAGTGGTCCCGGCATGGCACGACTGACATGCCGCGCCCTGCCTTGACGAGACGGACAGATATTTTTGAGCTACTTCATGTATCCTGAAATAAGTAGGAATCGCTTGCGGCACAACTTTGTGTTGAAACTACGCTTGCTTGCCATCTCTTGATTGCCCGTGTGCCATGTGGCTCACGGGCGCTTTCTGAAGCAAATGGAAGCTGCGCCTATAGTTTCGCGTGCTGCGAGCGCAACAAACCGGAAATTATCGTGTATACTCTAAGTATAGAAGACTATATACAACAACATCTGCGGAGGCTGCCTTGATCGCATTCATCACCAATCTCGCATTGCGTCGCCGCTCGGTTACGGTATTGGCGGTTATTCTGATACTCGTATCGGGCATGTATACCTACACCAGACTGCCGGTAGAGCTTTTTCCGGAAGTGGATTTTCCAATCGTCACGGTTACAACCTTCTACCCTTCTTCCAATCCAGAATCGGTCGCTGAAAACGTAACCATCCCAGTAGAGGATGCGATTGCCGGGACTGATGGCTTAGACACAATCCAGTCCATTTCCACGGAGAACCTGTCCATCATCATTGCTACATTCGAATTTGGCACCGACATGGAGGAGGCGGAGAACATCGTCAGCTCCAAGGTGAGCGGCGTCTCTTTTCCAGATGGCGTGAATGAGCCTAATGTCGGTCGCATCGACCCGGATTCGATTCCCTCTATGCGTATCAGCGTCACGGGCGAGAGGGAAGTCATCGAGTTACAGGAAATACTCGAGACCAGCATTCTCCCGAAGATCTCAAGTATCGACGGCATTGCGAACGTTGAGGTCACCGGAGATGTGCAGCAGCAAGTTCTCATTACTGTAGATCCGGATCGTCTCTTGGAAGAGCGTATTTCGCTGTTCCAGGTCTCTCAGGCGCTGCGTGAGAACAACATCGCGTTTCCCGGTGGAGCGATAACGAGTAACGGCCAGGTTCTGCCGGTGAAGACAGTCAACAGATTCGGGTCGTTGGACGAGCTGAGGCAGTTAGTAATTCCACGTGCGCTCGTCGGGCCACCGTCACAGACTGGCGCCCCGCCGCAGCCGTTGCGGTTAGCTGATGTCGCTGACGTGCAGCTAGGCGCGAGCACTGCCCGCAGTATCTCGCGTACAAACGGCAAGCCCAGCATAGACATTGCTGTTTTCAAGGAGCCGGACGCCAACACGATCGACGTCACGACCGCCGTGGAAGAGGCACTGGAAAACTTGGACATTCTGCCGCCGGGCGTGGACGTGGTAATCGTCTACAACGACGGCCCCCAGATCCAAGCGCAGATAGATACCTTGGAGCGGGAGGCGATTTTGGGTCTGACGCTTGCTACGATTGTCGTCTTCGCCTTCTTCCTCACCGTGCGCCCAAATGTGTTTCGGGGCGTCTTTCGGACTCTGCGCCCGACATTAGTAATCGTCCTTTCGATTCCACTCAGCATCTTTACCGGCGTCTTGCTCATGAACTGGCAGGGCTTGACGCTTAACTTTATGACGTTGGGAGGATTGGCCATATCTGTCGGCCGTGTGGTGGATGACAGCATCGTGGTGCTGGAGAACGTCTACCGGAATATCGAGGGCGGTAGGGAACGCTGGCGCGCGGCGTTGGACGCAACGGTAGAAGTTGGCCCCGCCATCACCGCCTCCACACTGGCGACAATTGTCGTATTTGCGCCCTTGGCCTTTATCCAGGGTCTGGTTGGGGCATTCTTCTTCCCCTTTGCGCTGGCAGTCAGCTTTGCCTTGATCGCCTCGCTCTTGGTGGCTTTGACAGCCGTGCCCGTGCTGGGAGCGTACTTGCTGCGCCCGGGCGATCTGCCCGAGGGCACCGGCGAGGAAGAGGAGATCCCCGAGACGAACACCTGGATGCAGCGCATCTATGTGCCCATGCTGCGGTGGTCTCTCAGCCACAAGACGCTTACTCTGCTGGCGGCCATCGTCATCGCCGGGGGCAGCCTGGGGCTGCTACGCTTCATTCCCATAAACCTCTTCTCATCGGGCGGGACTCAATTCGTCACCATCAACATGGAATTGCCTCCAGGCACACGCGCTGAGGCAACCCTTGCAGAGGTGGTCGCTCTAGAGGAGCAAATTAGTGAGTTCTCGGATATCTATAGCACTACTGCCGGCGCTGCTGCCGGCGCCTCTGCGCAGAGTTTCACGACAGGATTCAATGAATCTTCCACGTTCGTCCAACTAAAGGAGGATGTACCGGAAGACATCGTCGATATTTTGAGACAAAGGCTGCCCACCACGGCAGACCGCAAGGTTACTATTGTTGATGTCGGTGGCGGTCCTCCTGCCGCCGGCTTGGAGATCAGTATCACTGGGAACGACTATGACGAGATAGCGTCTATCGCGCTGCTGCTCGCGAACGAGTTGGCAACCATTGACGGCGTTGAGGATGTTACCAGCAACGTCAGCGAGGCCCGGGACGAGGTGATCGTCAACGTTGACCCGGAACGTGCCGCGGCGCTCGGCTTGAGCACCCAGACGGTCGCCTTCCAAATCAATCAGTTTCTTGTGGGTCAAACTGTCACCCAGATCACCGTGGACGGTGGCCCGGTTGACGTAATCTTGAGCGGACCTGCTGATAGGATCAATAGCGTCGAGACCATTCGGTCGCTCATGATTGCCGGTCCGTCGGGTATCGCTCCCTTGAGTGACATCGCCTCGGTACAGGTGGTGGAAGGACCTGTTGCCATCAATCGTACTGATCGCTTGCGTTCGGCGGGCATCAGCGGTGACATTACGGTGGATGACACCCAGGCAATTGGCGAACTGATACAGGAGAAGATCGATGCCCTCGATTTACCCCCAGGCGTAACGGTGACCAATGCCGGTGTCTTTGCCCAGATCACCGAGGGTTTCGAGGACATCTTCATAGCTATGGCGGTCGGCATCATCTTGGTGTACTTGGTGATGGTCGGGAGTCTGGGTTCGCTGAGAAATCCGTTTGTCATTGTCACGAGTCTGCCCCTTGCGTTAATTGGCGCCTTGGCGGCGCTGGCGATAACGGGGCGTTCGCTCGGCCTGCCGGGCATGATGGGGATTCTGCTGTTGATTGGTATCGTGGTGACGAACGCGGTCGTGCTCGTGTCCTTTGTGGAACAACTCCGCGAGCGTGGTATGAGCGTCTATGAGGCGCTGATGCAAGGAGGCCGCATCCGGCTGCGGCCTATCTTGATGACGGCGATCACAACGAGTTTCGCCTTGATCCCCTTGGCAGCATTCTCTGAGGATTCGGGCGGTATCCTGGGCGCTGAACTCGCAACGGTCGTCATCGGCGGCTTGGTGAGCTCGACGTTCTTGACCCTGCTGGTGGTGCCCGTGGTCTATACGCTGGCTAACCAGAGCATCCCCGGCTTGTTCCGCCGTCGTCCGCAGCGGCCGTCTCCAATCGAGCGAGTGGATGTCTTGGAAGAGGCAGAGGCCGGTTGAACGTGTCGGCGCTTCCTGCCAATGTAGGTTTGCAGTGAGTTCGTCGCTTTCAAACCGGGCTCAGTCGATCAATTGAGACTTGCCATACTTGGGCGAAGATCACGCAAAGAGCTCTTCCTGGTTCCAGGAAGAGCTCTTTCAACGCTCAAGAGTAGCCTCGCAGGCAATCTCGTTGCGTTGTGAAACGAGATTGCTGCCTACTGTTCCAACAGAGGGTTGATGCCTCTGACGTTGATACCGTAGTCGTACACCAAGTCGCCTCCGGTCAATCCCGACATCGTCAGGGCCGCTATGCCGATGAGTACGACGAGCAAGTAGAGCGGCGACGTTCCCGCATCCGTTTGGCGCCGGCGGGAAAACCAACGCCAAATGGTCACGGCAATGAAGAGAGCCGTGACGCCAAAGCTCCAGAATTGATGTGTCTCGATCACGCT
>VXOZ01000003.1 GCA_009839775.1 Chloroflexota bacterium
ACTTCGCGGGGGCGCGGAGATTGGTATAAGACACAGGCGTAGCGGTTCGGGGGGAGGGCGTGGACGTGCTCGTCTATCGCCCCCGGCTCGTGCAGACGGCTCTCGACCTCGTGGAGGGTCCCGACGCTCGCCTGGTCGAAACGGATTACTCCGCCCACACCATGCGGCAGGCGCCGCGGAGGTCGTGGCGCATTGACGAGGCCGAGCCGGGTCGTCGCGAGCGCAGACGATCCGCTCGACCATCAGCGAGGAGCCCGTTCGCCGTTCCACAGCGGGGCCGTGCGCCGGATGCGACGCCGCTCGCGTGGATGCGCTTGCGCGAACCGTGTGCAGGCCGCGCCGCCGAGGTGGGCGATGGCCCAGCGGTAGCGGCGCTGCCAGTCGGGCGGCACGGACGTGTCGTTGGCGGCCGCCCTGAACTGGGCGATCAGTGCGACCCGGCGGGGGCGGGGCGTCGTCGTGGGGAGCAGCAGCCCCTGTAGCACTACGCCTCAAAGAGCGCGCCAACCTCGCAGGCAAAGCCGGGCAGCACGTCCAAGCCGTCGAGCGATTCGTCTTCCGTCAGCCTGACGGCGGGGTCATCTGCCCGATACACGTCTACGGTACGCGTGTCCGGGTGCACAACCCAGACGAGGCGCGTGCCGAATCGCAGCCACATCTGAGCCTTGTCGTTGATCTCGCGGCGGCTGTCGCTGGGAGACGCGACCTCGACGACAAGGTCGGGAACCACCTCGGAGTAGCCGGTGTTCCAGGCGTCGAGCGGGAGCCGCTCGGCCGACGTGAAGGCGATGTCCGGTTCCCGCACCGTGTCCGGGTCGCGCTCCAGCCACACGCCGGAGTCCGAAGCAAGAAGCGTGCCCAACCGCTGCGGCTTGACGAACGTCCACAGTTCCCCGACCAGGTTCGTCACGATCTTGCCGTGGAGTTCTCCCGTCGACATGGTCTCGCAGAGTACCCCCCGGATCAGTTCGCCGCGCACGCCCTCGCTGTAGAGCCGGAGCAGGTCGCCGGCGGTCAGCAGCCTTGTCTCAGTGGTCGTCATCGCTGTCGCTCCCACGCCCCTGGATTCTACAACGCCTGCTGTCCGGCACGCTCCAGGTTCAATACCAGGAGCTGCCCGAGCAGCTCCTCCTCACCCAGCTCGCGCGGCGCCTGCTCCCACCCGCACGACGCGAGCACGGCGGCGTCGAGGGTGCCGTCCGGTCGCGATTGGCTCATAGCCCGCCTCCTCGAGCGCATTGCGCACGCAGTGCAGGCTCTGCGGGTTGTCGTCGACGGCAAGGATGCGGAACTGCCCGCGCGCCCGGCAGCAATGAGCACGCCCGCTATTCGGTGAACCCGAAGGCCGGACCCTGGACGGTGCGCCGCTGGCCGTCCGCCGCGCAGCCGGGAGCAGGGGAGGCGGATGGATTGCATCCGCCCCCCTTGCCGCCGCTGCGGCTACTCGAGGTCGCTGATCGCGGACCAGAGGTGCGCGTAGCCGTGCGGGTCGAGGCGGGCCATGATCTGCGCGTAGCGGTCCGAGCCGCGCCCGCCGGGTACGACGCCGACGCCGCAGCCCGGCGCGGGCGCGCAGGCCGGGCCGCCGAGGTGGGTGATGGCCCAGCGGTAGCGGCGCTGCCAGTCGGGCGGCACGGAGGTGTCGTTGGCGGCTGCGCTGAACTGGGCGATCAGTGCGGCCCGGCCCGGCGGCGGCGGCGGGGCGTCGTCGTTGTCGGCGACGCCGACCGTGGCCGCGCCTTGGGATACCGACACCGTGTAGCCGCTGCCCGCGTCCACCGTCGCCGTGACCGACCCGTCGGCCTCGTCGGCGCTGTCGTCGGTGGTGCCGACGCTGAAGGTGACGCTGCCCGAGGCCGGGATCGTGACCGTGCGCTGGCCAGTGGTCGCCCCGTAATCCCCGCTCTGGGAGACCGTGACGCGCACCGACAGCGGGGCCGACGGCGCGGGGCTGGCGCTGACGGTGAAGCTCGCGCTGCCGCCCTCGGTAACGCCTGAGCCGCCCGTGACGCTCACCACCGGCGTGGGCGGAGGCGGCGGAGCGTCGTCGTTGTCCGAGACGGCGACGGTGGCCGTGCCCTGCGACGAGGACACCGTGTAGCCGCTGCCCGCGTTCACCGTGGCGGTGACGGAGCCGTCGGCCTCGTCGGTGCTGTCGTCGGTGGTGCCGACGCTGAAGGTGACGCTGCCCGAGGCCGGGATCGTCACCGTGCGCTGGCCGGTGGTCGCGCCGTAGTCGCCGCTCTGGGAGACCGTGACGCGCACCGACAGCGGGGCCGACGGCGCGGGGCTGGCGCTGACGGTGAAGCTGGCGCTCCCGCCCTCGGTGACGCCTGAGCCGCCCGTGACGCTCACCACCGGCGTGGGCGGAGGCGGCGGGGCGTCGTCGTTGTCCGAGACGGCGACCGTGGCCGCGCCCTGGGACGAGGACACCGTGTAGCCGCTGCCCGCGTTCACCGTGGCCGTGACGGAGCCGTCGGCCTCGTCCGCGCTGTCGTCGGTGGTGCCGACGCTGAAGGTGACGCTGCCCGAAGTCGGGATCGTGACCGTGCGCTGGCCCGTGGTCGCGCCGTAGTCGCCGCTCTGGGAGACCGTGACCTTCACGTCCAGGCTGGCCGACGGCGCAGGGCTCGCGCTGACGGTGAAGCTCGCGCTGCCGCCCTCGGTGACGCCTGAGCCGCCCGCGACGCTCACCACCGGCGTCTGCGCCTGGCTCTTCAGGTACACGGAGGCCGCTTGGAAGGGACTGTCGGGCCACCTGGCCGCGTTCGCGTGGATGACCGACTGCGCCATCGGCGAGACGCCGCTGGAGTAGCCGATCGCGGCCAGCACCTGGTTCCACTTGCGGATGTGGACGGGGTTGCCCTGCACGGCCGTGTTCGCGGGGTTGTCCCGCACCTGGATCAGGTAGTCCACGACCGTCTGGTAGTCGGTGTAGTCCGGCGTCCCGTCGTCGTCGGCGACGGCGACCGTGGCCGCGCCCTGCGACGTCGACACCGTGTAGCCAGTGTCCGCGTCCACCGTGGCCGTCACCGAGCCGTCGGCCTCGTCCGCGCTGTCGTCGGTGGTGGCGACGCTGAAGGTGACGCTGCCCGTGGTCGGGATCGTGACCGTGCGCTGGCCCGTGGTCGCGCCGTAGTCGCCGCTCTGGGAGACCGTGACCTTCACGTACAGGTTGGCCGACGGAGCGGGGTCGGCGGTGACGGTGAAGCTCGCGCTCCCGCCCTCCGTGATGCCGCCGCCGCCGCTGATGCTGATCTCCGGCGTCGAGCCGTCGTCGTCCAGCAGCGTCATGCTGACGCTGGACGGATCGCCCAGCGCGTACCCGTCGCCGGGGTTGAGCTGCGCGACGATGGTGCCGTCGTCGCGCTCGACGTCGTCGGAGTAGGCCGTCACCGTCCACTCGACCGAGCTCGCCCCGGCCGGGATGATCAGCAGTTCGCGCCCCTCGCGGGAGATGGCGTCTTCGCCGGAGCCCATCTGCTCCTTGATGGCGACCTCGACGTAGATGTCCTCCGCCGGCGGCGGATTGGCCGTGATCGTGTAGGTCACGTCGCCGCCCTCGGTCACGCCCAAGGCGTCCCCGGCGATGGTCAGCGTCGGCGGGGTGGAGTCGCTCATCTGCGCCATCTGGTAATCGAGCCCGATCACCTCCACCTCGCCGGTGGGCGCGTTGAACAGGCTGCAATCCACCTTCACGGCCCACTTCCTCGCCGGCCAACCCGTGACGGACTGGAGCTGCACGCAGACCGTGATCGCCTCGCCCGGCACCTCATTGTTGCGGATGGTCACGGGCGTGATGGTGAAGCGGTACACCGGGTTGCCGGGGTTCGTGTTGCGGTCCGCCACCAGAATGTCCGCCCCCCGCTGTAGGCCGTAGTTGAAGTGGGCGACGTGGTAGGGGTCAGTGTTTCGCGTATCGCCCGCGCTGACGCCGGGATGGAAGCCTGGCCAGCGCCAGGTCACGTAGGTGGGGATCGGCGGCGACAGGCTGTCGTCGCCCTCGATCCTGATCTTGAACGCCGAGAAGTGCTTCGTCGCGTCGCCCACGTCGTTGCGCGTGCCCCCGGCTGCGGTGGTGTCCCAGTAGTAGGCGAGGTTGAAGGCCCAGTAGCGGTTCCCGTCGCCGCCCCTGACCCCGTAGGCCTCCCCTTCCTGGCCGGCCGCCGCGGTCAGCGTGCCGCCGTAGGCGGTGCTCACGCTCAGGTCCGACGGCTGGGCCGCCGACTTGGTGTCGATCACCTTGACCCGCACCTGTTCCCAGGTCGCTCTCGACTTCAGGGCGACCTCCCCTGGCGTGCCGGTCGGCTCCCAGTACGTGTCTCCCGGCAGGCTGATCAGATGCTCGATCGTGTACGCCTCGTGGTTCCGGTGGTCGGCGCAGTGGACGTTGAGGCTGACCGTCTGCCAATCGTTCCAGTTGCTTGTGTCGAAGTTGAGGGTGACGTAGCCCCTGCGCTGCACGTAGGTGGTCGGCTCTCCCGCCGGGCGGACGGTGATGCCGTCCCGGTAGGTGTTGCTCGGCCGGTATCCTCCACCGACCCACGGCACCTTGACAAGCCAGGGGTTGTAGACCCTGACCGTGGCGGGGCCCCACGGGTTCCGCGTCAGCCGCACGCGGTAGGTCAGCAGGTTCGCGTCGTGGGTGACTGGCCCGTACTCGGAGACGTCGTTGGCGGCCTGGCCGCAGGCGGCTGGCTCATCCGCCACCAGCATCTGGCCGAACCGCCTCCCCGCCAGGCCTGAGTCCAGCGTCCCCACGGTGAATTCGCCGTTGAGCTCCAGCCGTGGCGACGGCTCCACCCGGAACACCGGCGAGATGGCGTAGAACGGCAGCAAGTCGGTGCGTGGCGGGAATTGCCCCTGGATGGGGTGTCCGTCGGCGGCGCCCGCGTGGACCAGTGCCCCGG
>VXOZ01000313.1:0-2714 GCA_009839775.1 Chloroflexota bacterium
CCCGGCGCGACCACCCGCGAGCCCCAGGCGGAGAGCAACGTCTGCGTGAGCGCCACCGCGTTGCCCGCGCTGTCCATGGTTGCGAGGTGCGTGGTGGATTCCGTGGATGAACCGCGGGAAGCGCCTGCATTTGGCGCGCCGTTACCTGCCTGGTACTGCCACGGATTTCCGGGCGCACGTTGACCGGCTGCCTTGTCTGGATTGATGCTCTGGGCCATGGCTGCGGCATACTCTTTCGCAAGCAGACCGTCGAGGGGTACCGGCACGCGCGTGGGGTCGGCCATGTACGCGAAGCGGTCGGCAAAGGCCTGACCGGAGGCTTCGATGAAAGCGTGAAGAAAGTCGGCCGCGTTATGCCCGTAGGCGCGGATATCGAAGTTCTCTAGCATATTGAGTATTGCCATCACGGTAGGCGCGCCGGTGCCGCCCCGCATGCCGATGACGCTGGTATCGCGGTACGTGCCTAAGACTGATTCAAGCTGGACGGTTGCTTCATATTGAGCAAAGTCTTCCGCCGCAAGGATGCCGCCGTTTTCCTGGACGTGCTGCGCGATCTGTGCGCCAATCCGCCCGCCGTAGAGCGCCGAGGGGCCGTTCTCCGCGATGGCGCGCAGCGTCGCGCCGAGCTCCGGTTGGCGAAGTCTGCCCGCCTCGCCAGGCGTGGTCGCAAACGGCAGGCGGTGCGGATAGCCGTTGCTGAGAAACGTGGCAGCCGTGGCGGGGAACCGATTCAGCAACGCAAGGTCTTGCGCCTGCCACATGGTGTCGAACCAGGAGAGGGAATAGCCTTCTTCGGCCAGGCGAATGGCTGGTGCGATGGCGCGGTCAAGCCCAATCGTGCCGAACTGTTCCAGCGCCGCCGCCATGCCCGCCACCATGCCCGGTATGGCTATCGAGGAGTAGCCGTGGATGTTCGCGTCGTCCTTGACCAACCGCCAGCCAAAGAGTTCGTTGTCATAGCCCTCCGCCAGTTCCCACATGTCGGGCGTTGCGGCCTGCGGCGCTTGCATGGGAAAAGCGACGACGACCCGCTGCTGGGTCTCCTGGAGGAAGATGGACATGTAGCCGCCGCCGCCAACGCCGCTCATGGGTGGCTCTACCACGCCAATGGCAAAGGCCGTCGCCACGGCGGCGTCCACCGCGTTTCCGCCTGCTTGCAGCACCTCCAGTCCCGCCTGGGCGGCCAGGCGATGCTTGGCCGCGACCATGCCCGACGGTGCGGTTGCTGCCCGCACGTGTGCTTCCCATTGCGTTTCCGCGGCCATGCTCAACTCCCATCACCTACGTTGCTGGATTTTCGTATCGCTGCCACTGTTAACCAAGTCCTATGTTGACATAACCAAGTGTTCTCAGTATGTAGAGACCCGCGGCGGCGGCCACTGCCAGAAAGGCGACGATTTGCACAAGTCTCACGATGGGTTTGAGCAAGGCGCTGGCGATGTGAGAGATGATCGAAAAGACCACCAGCACACCGATGGCCAGAATGACCCAGATACCCCAATCAGGCACTTGGTCGAGTTCCTGCGGCCCTATGCTCCGCAGCCACGCGGTGGCGGAGTCGAGCGCTTCTTCCACGACGGCGAGCCAATCGTCCGTTTGCATGTGCTCGTCCTTTCTTAAGGCGTACCCTCTCAATTGTCGAAGCGCATCTACCGCTTTGTCAACACCGCGGTGCGGCAGCGGTCCCTGTGTCCGCGCCTTACGCGAACTGAGAACGTTGTTGCGGTATCATGAAGTCCTATAGGAGTTTCGCGACGAAGAGAGGATCGGCTGTTGCGAGACGCTGTTGCTAGCGAATGCGAACTCTGGTTGTCTCACTTAATCGCCGATAGCGGCATTGAGACGAACGAGGCAAAGCACACTATTCTAGGGAGCATTAAATGTACACTATTGACTTGCGCGGCAAGCATGCACTCGTCATGGGCGTCGCCAATAAAGAGAGCGCGGCGTGGGCTATCGTGCAAGCGCTGGCCGGCGCGGGCGCGCGCATTGCCTTGAATTACCAGGTTGAACGCTTGGCCTCCCGCGTGCAGGACCTGGCTGCCACACTTGACAATCCATTGGTCGCGCCCTGTGACGTGACGCATCCTGACGAGGTTGAATCGCTCTTTGCCCTCGTCGAACAGGAGTTCGGCTCGCTGGACATTCTGGTGCACAGCCTCGCATTCGCCAATCGAGACGAATTTGCCAAGGAATTCGTGGATACGTCGCGGGACGGCTTCTTGCAGGCCATCGAAATCAGCGCGCACTCGTTGATTACGCTGTCGCGGGCGGCGTTGCCATTGATGCAAAAGACCGGCGGCGGCAGCATCATGGCGCTGACGTATCTCGGCGGCGAGCGCGTGGTGGCGGGCTACAAGCTCATGGGTCCCACCAAGGCCACATTGGAAGCCAACGTGCGCTATCTCGCCGAGAATCTCGGCCCCCACAACATCCGCGTGAACGCGATCTCCGCCGGTGCCATGCGCACCCTCTCGCTGGCCGGCATTCCCGGCGGGCGCAACTTCCTGCTCGATCTTCCGGAGCGCACGCCTCTCAAGCGCAACATCACTCAAGCCGAGGTGGGAGATACCGCTCTCTATCTGGCTTCTTCACTCTCGTCGGGTGTGACCGGCGAGACCATCCACGTGGACGCGGGCTACCACATCATCGGCCTGTAAGCGGCAACGGCACGAGGCCGCTCCGAGACCCCGCTCCTTCACTACGTGGAGAAC
>VXOZ01000313.1:2724-4895 GCA_009839775.1 Chloroflexota bacterium
TGCCTGGGCTGAGAGCTTGTGTGCGCACTCACTCGTCGTGGGATTCAATTTCAGGTCTCTCGAGCTTTTCGAGCTTGCGATCAGACACCGTAATGGAAACTTCGTGAGCGATGGCGGCCGCTTCCCTGCGGTGCTTGCGCGAAATCTTCAGTTGGACTCTGCCCTGTTTGGCGTTAGGAACATCATGCACGAGTTCCATGCTATTCATCTGGATAGTGATGTCCGTTCTGAGGAAGTTTGTACGGAACTCAACGTCATCAATCTGCTCGAAAGGCAGAACGACCTTCTTTAGATCCGACTTGAACGCGCCGGTAAAGACGTCTTTGATCTGATACTCGAGCACTATGGCATTGGAAGTGAGGGCCAGGAGGCCCTCGGCTTCCGCAAGCCCCTCATAGACATCAGGGAAATGGAACGGAAGAGAACTCATCGTCTTTAGCAACTACCTACGGATTCAATTGAAGTAATGGGCTCAATTGTAAACAACCCAAGGGGTTGGCCCGAAACAGGCTGGCTCTACGCTCAACCGCATCTAGCCAGTCACGACTCTGAAACGAGGAAGACGCCGCTAAACCGTTACGCAGTTGGAGTTGGGATGCCGATGCCAAACACTGCGGCGATAATGCCTACGACTACGGCCATCACGAGCCAACCGATGATCGCGGTCAAGATCGCCCTGCCGGTACCCACGTCGAGCGCCTGACGGATTGCGATAAGGCCTGCAAGAAGAACCCAGATGAGGAGGGCGAACCGCAGCAAGCCCCCTATAATTGGGATCCATCCCAGAACGCCCATGAAGATGAGCAGTACGTTTGGCGACTGGGCAAAGCCGAGGGTGCGCAGCATCTCCCCGTAGCTGGCGGTACCGCCGAAGACGCCCGTGCCAATGATGTACGTGACGAGCGCCCAGACCAGCCAGCCGAGCACTGCTACGAGAATCCCACCAACGAGACCGGTTACCGCGTCGATTGGGTTCAGGGTGAGGAGTTTCCACAAGGCGCCGCCAATACCGCTGGCAAGCGCCACGATGATGACGACTTGCATCGCTTGGCTGGTGGCTGAACGGTCGTGCTCCACCTCCTCATAGAGACGAGGATCGAGCATGGCGGCGCGGATCATGCGGTTGATGAGCATGGCTCTGTCCTTTCTTTAGAGCTTCTCGGCTTTCCTAATCGGTTGCCCTACTCTAGTGTGACAAGAACTTCCAGTTCTTGTCAAAGAATAGCACGTTACTTTAGAAAATGCAACTATAGTATTGAGAATTTTGAATTTCTTGAGGGTTTTTTCTTCTGCCGCGGCTGGAATGTGCAGTGAACAGCGTGCGGCAGCGTTGCCGGCGCGGACCGTGCCGCGCCTAGCGCCGCCGGGAGTGGGCTGCGCGCGGTCTATTGAACACTATCGAGTTGGAAGTTTTCGGGAAATAACACATACGTTATTGACAAGGTTATTACGATCATCACGATCGTGACGATCACGGTTATGATTGTCGCCTTGCCGGTGCTGATGCCCAGGGTCTGTCGCGTGGCGATGACGTTTACGATGAGCACCCAAAGCGCGGCGGCAAGTCCCAGGAGACCGCCCAGGATTACTCCGGCCGCTGGCACGAAGACCAGTGGCACGGAAAGGATGGTGATGACCGAGGGCGATTGGGCAAAAGCGATGGCGCGGAGCATTTCCAGGTAAGTTGCAGTCCCATCAAAGACACCGGTGCCCAAGAGGTAGGCGAGGAACGACCAGAGCAGCCAGCCGAGGATGGCAGTTGCGCCGGAAGTCGCGATATTTGTGCTTAGGTCCGTCTGCGTTCCGGTGTCTGTCGGTGCATTGACGGTCTGCACGATGGTACTGATGATACCGATGGCAAAGACAATAAGGATGACCTGAACGGCCTGCGTCATTGATTCGCGGTCTTCCTTGATTTCGTCGAAAACCAGCGGGTCCAACATCGCGGCGCGGAACATGCGGTCGAGAAGCATGACAACTCCTTGTATTTGCGTCCCGATTCGAGCAGACCTTATACCGACTAATGGACCGTCGGCTTGGTTGCTGGTAGAGTACTCAATCCTGTAGCGCGGGGGCTTGTCCCCAAATGTTGTCGCATGCGGGGGCAAAGCCCCCGCGGACAAAGTGGCAATGAATACCGCGCCTCACGTCCCCGGTAGCGTAGGTTTGCA
>VXOZ01000153.1 GCA_009839775.1 Chloroflexota bacterium
CAGCAACACCGCAAGCAACCCTTCACGTACGAAACCAATTGCATGGCTGAGATTGCGGATTCCTCTTCTACGCTCGTAGTGGACGTCGGGACGTTTAGTACGCGCGTCTCACTGTTGGAGCGCGTTGAAGGCGAGTATCGCTTGGCTGGCGCGGCACGTGTGCCAAGCACAATCGATCCCCCTGTGTCCGACGTCATGCTCGGTGTTTCTCGCGCGCTCACGGAGCTAGAGCGCACCACCGGTTGGCATGCCAGGCATGACGTGGTGAACAGGCTCGCGGTAACCAGCGTGGGCCTTACTGCGGTGACGAGTGTCCTGAGCCTAGGCAACAGCCGCACGTTGAATGCGTTGCTTGAGTCGTTGCAGTCGTTGCCGATCACGCCCATCGACATCTTCGACCTCAACAACCGGCCGCCGGATGCGTATCAGTTTGTCTTCCAGCGACTCATTGAGTCGCCTTTGGATGTTCTGATCATCCTTGGCAGCGAAACGGACCAGGACTGGGAGATCGAGATTGCCCGCATGGGCGAAATCGTCCGCAGTGTGCTCACCAGTCATCGTAGTGCCTGGAACCTAAACGTGGTCTTCATTGGCGCAGCAGCGCATGCGCAGTCTCTGCGCACGTTCCTTGGGGAGCGGGCGTCAATCCACCACATGAATCTGGAACCAGGCCAAGCGATTGGCGACACGTTTTCGTCGCTTGAATCTCTCGTGCAGTCAATTGCAAATGAACGACGTCAGCACCTCTTACCGAATCACTCCGGGCTAAGCGAGTGGGCAGGATCCAGCCCAATTGACTATCAGGAAGCCCTGGGGCACGTCACGCAGCAGTTAGCGCAACGCTACAGCATACACGTGCTCTCCTTGGATCTTGGGGCGAGCCACGTGGCTGCGATCGCCAGCCTGCCCAATGGGGACTTGCGCAAGGCCGCTCTCGATGGCTTTGGCACACTGCGCAACCCGCAGAATATCCTGATGGAGGCCGGACGTGAAGCCGTGGAACGGTGGCTGCCGTACGACTTGGACGAAACGCGGTTGGATGACTATCTTCTCCACGGCCTGGCACATCCTGGCGCGCTACCGACGACCATCGAGAACCTCGTGCTGGAACATGCTTTCGCACGCGAGGCTCTGCGCGGTGTCGTCGAGCTCATTGACGATCAAACCGTAGACGGACAGGCGCTGGCCCCCTGTGCCGCTGCCGATGTCATCATTGGTTGCGGGGCCACGCTAGGCGCAGCGCCGCGACTGATACAGGCCGTGATGATGATGCTCGATGCGGTTCTGCCCACGGGCTTTACACAACTCGCTTTGGATCGCGCCAGTGCGCTCCCGGTACTGCTTCTCGACAAAGCCATCGAGGAAGGCAATCCGTTCATCGAGCAGGATGTCTTGCTTAGCTTGGGAGTGAGTATTGCCCCCACCGGTCGCATGGCTGAGAATCGGCCTGCCTTGCGACTGCGCACGGGAATGCCTGCGCGTTCTCCCGAAGAGACTATTGTGAATTTCGGGGCGATGGAAGTCATACCTTGGGAAGGTGGCGCCGGTTCTACACTGGAGGTTTGGCCTGCGACAAGACTAAACCTCGGCGTGGGGCGTGGCCGCGGCGCCGAGCCGCGCGCAAATCTGTTCGGCGGTTCGCTGGGTCTTATCGTTGACGCGCGCGGACGTCCCATCGACCTGGATTTGAACAAGGACAAGCGGCAAGCCAAAATCCTCGAGTGGATGCAGACAACAGGGGCGTATCCCACGTTGTCTTTCTCCGGGAGATCAAGCTAGATTATGGCGACTATGCTCGCACTGCGGGGCACGGCAAATCCCCCAACGCCGACACCACAAATCGGCCGCTATCTCTTGCGTTTGCGCCGGGTATTGCCTGCTGACGGCGCTCTTGCGGTGCAGCCCGGTGACAAGGTAGAACCGCACACGGTCGTCGGCACGTGCTCACTGACGCCTCAGAAGACCGTAATCGACCTGGCCAGCACCCTTGGTATCTCACCGGAACGCGTAGCGGATGCGCTTGTCGTTGCTCCAGGTGACGGGTGCGCCGAAGGTGCGCTCATTGCCGCCCATCGCCGTCTCTTTGGGCTGCGTACCCGCACGGCGGTTGCTCCGTTCACGGGCCAAATCGGCGAAGTTTCTTCACGGAGCGGTCTGGTCTGGTTCGAGGGCACGAGCCATGAAGTTATGCTGCCCGCGGGACTCTACGGCACCGTGATAGACGTCATTCCACCCCGCGAAGCAGTGATAGAGGCGGAGGCTGTGGTGGTGCGCGGCGCATTCGCTGTGGGCGGCGAGGCGTCCGGCAACTTGAGCACGGTGCTATCCCAGAATAACGAGAGTGAAGAGCGCCTCATTCTGGTTACGAAAGAGCCCGCAACCGTGGACACCATGCGGCGCGCGTCCCAACTGCAAGCAGCCGCCGTGGTGGCGCCATCCGCCGAGCGCAAGGACATGGCGGTGCTCGGCATGGATCCCCTAGCGCGTCCGACTTCGCATACGTGGAAGGGCCCGCCGCTTTTGCTCACAGAAGGCTTCGGCACGCAGCCCATGACCGACACCCTTTGGGAACTCCTTACCGCGCAGCCGGTGCCGTGGGCCACGGTCGTGGCCCGGCCCGACCTTCACGTCTTCTTACTGATCTTGCCCATTCGTTCGCTCGCGCCCAAGGACGCCTGGGCGCGCTTCGGGCCCGGCTCGCGCCTCAAGCGCGCCGGCCTGTCCGTGGCGCCGGGCGAGGTGCGCCTGGATGCTTTCTTGCCCTTCCCTCTGGCGGTATCCTCCGGCCTGCGGCTCCCCGCCGTAGAAACCATCGACGCCGAGGAACAGCGCAGCCGCGTCCCCATTCCCGAGTTGGAATGGCTAATGTAACGTCGGCTTCGGCCAATTGGCTACAGCGAGAATGGCCAATCTACGCCGGCCGTTCCGTTCCCGTTAGAACCCATTTGCGCTGCCACGCGTGGCAGCCTCTGCCAAGTCGCACATTCTTTTCGAGAATTATATACAATCCTAATCACTGAGAGGCATCTTTGAGCTATCGCAGGGATCATGTTATCAATACGTTTAGAAGGAGTCCAGTAAATTGCGCAAATACCGCGAAAACCACACGGAAATGACACGGAAATGCTACAAAACCCACGCAAATACCACGCAAACGTGACTCTCGTGGTTTTGCTATAGCAGTTGCTAAAGTATGGTATGCCAGAGGTGTAAGAGAAAGGAATAAGGCTGGAGAGCTACTAATTCGCCATTACGATAGCGACGATCATACTTGCCGGTATTGGGCTAATCTGGCGATTTGAAACCTGCATCTCCGGTGTTGAGACTCGCTTAGGTGAGCGCCTCGCGCGCTTCGAAGGCTCTAAAAAATCCTTTTCTAACACCCTTGCTACCAAAGCTGACGTTGCCCGTATTGAGGGGTTGCTCGAAGGCTACTTCTTACAAGCAAGAAAGAAGAGTAGACAGTGGAGAACTACGAATTCATAGCATCTTTGGCAATTGCCGTGATTTCGATTGCTGGCTTGCTCTGGCGGTTCGAGACTCGTATCTCCGGCGTTGAGACACGTCTTGGTGAGCAAATAGCAGCTCTATCGGATCGAGTCTCCCGCATCGAAGGACTACTCGAAGGCTACTTCATGCAGTCTGCGAAGAAAGAGGAGTAGATCATAGGAAGGGCCAAGGACAGAAGATCGCCGAGCAGTTGCCTGATGACTTCAACGACATGATGAAAGCTATGCTGGATGCTACGCCTGAATCAAGCTCCGATGCTTCAGGCGAATCCCCTGCATCCGAGATAGAAGCTGATCAATACACTCCAGAGTCCCAAGCTCTATAGCGTTGATCTGCTCGGCAAACTCGTTCACATAGCGCGGTACAGGTGCTTGGCACTCATTGAGTGGTAAATGCCTTGTGTCCCCGCTTTAGCAGTGCCCAGAAGCTCTCGAAACCGTTCGTGTGCGTATCGCCTTGCACGTACTCCTTTGGGCTATGCCGCACCCAGGCATGCCAATATCCCGCCAACCCTCGGTACGCTTCCCAGTCGTCAGAGTAAATCGTAGATTCTCTGGCGACATGCGCATTGATGGCGCCGTGCAGCGTCTCTCCACTGGCGTCGGGAATCCAGAACGCGCACCCTTCCGCCACGTTTTCCGCTTCGCGGCAGCGGCCGCTCGCGCATGCCGAACACCGCCTCCTTGCCGGAGCCAGGATCGCGCGGTGCTTCTTGTCGGCATGACGGTTTCTGTCTGATCCGCTGATGTAGGTTTCACCGACTTCTACAATGCCGCTCAAAGCATTGTCAGCATAGGTGATGGCAGCGCAAAGACGATGAAGCAGAAACCAAGCCAACTTCTGGGTCACGTCGATCAATTTGCTTAGCCGTATGCTCGACATGCCCTTTCTGGCGGTGTAGAGAAAGTAAGCAGCTATGGGCCACTTACGGAGTGGAAACTTGCCACTTGCCATTACCGTGCCGGTACGGAGAAGTACCTACGGCAATCTCGACAGCGGTGTGGCTGTGGCTTGGTGTAATGGGAAATGTCAAAGCTACCGCAATGCGGGCAGATCGGCTTGCCTTGCCATCGAATAAACTCGAAATACTATACTGCCGCCTTTTCTTCCGGGATGAGTTCAAGAAACTCATAGAGGCTGAGGGTTTCCCGATTTTCTGCATGACTCTATCCTCGCAACGCATAAAGCGATACCTACATTTGGGACACCACGGTTTTGAGAATGTGGCGAGACACAAGGCTAGTTGGGTATATAGTCCTCTTCTTTTCTACATGGATACGTGCATCTGCTTGACCGTATCCATAGTACCGATAGTTCATGAATATTTACAGATTGCTATTATGTGTAATACATATATACTACTAACC
>VXOZ01000280.1 GCA_009839775.1 Chloroflexota bacterium
ATATTGAACTAGGTAATACGTGCTCCTTGGTAACCTTATCGAGATTTGCGTTGACACAGTCAAAAGCGTATAGGCACAGAGGACAAACAAACGGCTCATTCAGATTCGATATTTGCTGCCGTAGATCCAATGGAGCGCTCTCTTGGAAATCTGCGGAATACTGTCTCCACAAGGAATCGACACTTACTGCCAAGCCTCCACAGTTTCTCTCAACGCCGTTCATAGTTAGTCCAAAGTAGGCAATCACGCATGTTTGTTCAGTCCTAGTGCCCTAGTGCTCTAGGCGCACCTCCCTAATCGCGTTCTTCCGGCACCACGTGGCCTTCCGGGTTCGGCCACGGAAATGGGCCTTCTCGCATGGTTTCCAAGGCGCTGACAACCGTTTGGGGGCCATCTTGGGCCACCTTCTTCAGCGGGTCGGGCCAGCCTCTGAGTTGTTCCTCTTCCCACTGCCAGAGGCGGTATTCCAGGTCGCGGGTGATGTCGGGGTTGCCATCCGCTACGTTGTCTTCCTCGCGCGGATCGTTGGCCAGGTCAAAGAGTTGCGTCAGCGGCCAGTTCATCAGTCCGCCGTGGTAGCTCTTGATGAGTTTCCAGTCCCGGCCACCCTCAGCGCCAATCGTGCGGATCGCCCGCTGCGCCGACCACAGGCCGTGCTCTAAGTACACGTAGTCACGGCAAGGCTGCGGCTCCGGCTCGCCGCGCAGCATCTCCAAGAAGGAGCGCCCTTGCCACTGCGCCGGTGTCTCTAAACCGGCGACCGCGCAGAGGGTGGGACCTAGGTCCAGCGTGTAGCTCGCGGCATCCACCACCGTCCCCGGCAGCACCCCGCCGTTCGGCCAGCGCGCCAGCATCCAGATGTGGGCGTCGGTCTCGAAGACGCCCCAGTGATCGCCGTAAACGCTGTGCTCGCCCTGGTTTTCGCCGTGATCGGTGGCGGCGATGATGAGGGTTTCGTCCAGCACGCCCGCGGCCTCTAACGCATCCAATAGCCGCCCGACGTACTCGTCACAGTAAGCAATTTCCGCGTCGTACATCGCCATCCAATAGTCGAAGTCCTCCTTGCCCCAGATGCGATGCGAGCCGGCGGAATTCGGCATGTGAGCGTAGCGCTCGGCGTCCTCCTTGATCCGTTCATCCGGCGGCCAGTCCGGCGGCGGATAGGCCAGCATGGTGTTTACGTATGATTGGGGCGACTTATATGACTGGTGCGGGTCCCAGTAGTGGACGTAGAGGAAGAAGTCATCCTGCGCGTGGTCTTTCAGCCAGGCGAGCGCGTGGGCGGTGATTTCCGGCGCCTGCACGCGGCTGTGGGCCAAGTGCCACTGCGGCCGGTAGTACGCATTCCAGCCTGTGCGAAACCACGAGGCCTGATCGGCAAACGTCGAGACCGCCGCCGTGCGCAAGCCTGCCTCGCCTTTTTGCACAGCCAGGTATTGCTGCACCTGCGGCGCTCGACTGCCGATGGGAGGGTACGTCGGCCCGGCGTAGCGGGCGTCTTGTTCCCACGGCTTGGTGTCTAACTCACCTGCCGGACGACCGTAATCACCGATGCTCTGCGCACGTTCTCCGTGGGTCAGCAGCCCGGTCTTGATGCCCCAGCGTCCGGTGAAAATGCTCGCACGCGCGGGCACGCAGGGCGTGTCGGCGGCGTACATATTCGTGAAGCGCGCGCCCTCCCGTGCCAAGCGGTCGAGATTCGGCGTCGTCGGCCGGCCATAGCCGTAGCAGCCAATGTGGTCCCGGCGGAGGGAATCGATGTCAATGTAAAGAACTTTCATTTGCAGCTTTTCTGTGCGCTCAGTACTACCTATGTAAGCATAAGGTCGCTTTTATGTCACTTCGAGCATTGTTTATGTGTCAATTCGAGCGCAGCGAGAATTCTAGAAAATCCCGCGCACCAGTAGTCCAACCCCCTCGCCTTGGAGCGTAACTAGGCTATAGCAATACTCTAGACAGCATTATTACGGAGCAGGTTACAAACGTGTCCTGAGCCTGTCCAAGGACCTGCGCTACCTGATGCCTGGCAACCCCCTCACCCCGGCCCTCTCCCTCGAGGGAGAGGGAGCTATATCGCCTTTAGCAAGGGTGTACCAAAAGACTCATACAAGGCTATTTTAGGGCCATTGAGAGCACGTCCCCTATACCGGTATTACCGTCGTCTCCTTGCCTTCGCGCAGCGCCACGGCGTCTGCCACCATGCGCTGGAAATCGTGTTGTGGGGCGTATTTCACGCGCGACTTAGCAGCGCTGTTGTCGGCCCAATACTGCCAGCAGGCCGGCGCTTCCCAATCGAGCACCGGCAGACCCAGCAGATCGCTGAGCACTGCTGTGCCCTCGCTGAACGCAATCGCATACGGGCCGTGCATGTTCAGGGTTTCGCCAACGGCACCATCTTCCTCCAGCGCCTGGATAATCCCGTGCACCACGTCGCGGGCATCCGTGCGGTGCCAGAGCCAGGGGTTGCCGTCGCGGTCGTAGTAGTTGACTAAGAGCTTGCTGGGATCGTCCGTACGTTGCTTGACTGCCTCGTCAAGTTTGGCCGCGTTTTCCGCCATTTCCGGGTGCCACAACGGGCCGCGCCGGGCTACACTAGCTTCACGATATTGCTGCGCAGCGATACCTGCCGTCCAGCCGTTGAATATTTCCTCCCCAGCCAGAATTGCCCCAGGCCGAATAATCGTGGTCTTCAGGCCGTATTCGCGGCGATAGTGCTCCACCATTTCCTCGTTCAGCACCTTGATCATGCCGTACTCTTTGATCGGCAGGCGCGGGTGCTGTTCGTCAACCGGCGCATACAACAGTGACGGCATAGGGTACACCGTATCGCTGCTTATGTGCACAAAGCGATGCAGCCTGTCGCCCTGCTCAGCCACCGCCTGTAGCAGGCGCATCGTGCCGGTAGTGTTTATGTCGTAATACGTGAATTTCTCCATGGTCGGCGGCCGTGACATGACACACGCCGTGTGCACAACGGCATCCACCCCTTCCGCCGCCTGGGCAATACCCTCAGTGTCATCCAGCCCGACGTTCGCGACTTCTATATTAAAGGCGTCAAGCTTGTCCGCCTTGGGGTCGCCCGGAAAGACCATGCCCCGCACCTGGTGTCCTCGTGCCAGCAGTTCCTTGGTCAAATTCGTGCCCACGCGTCCCGACGCGCCTGAGAGCAGTATTCTCACCGCACAATCTCCTTTGATTATCGCTTGTTACTTGGACGATAGTACGCAAGCTGCGTGACGGACGCAATTTGCCGGTACAAAAGGTGCGCCGCCTCCAAAACGCAGATATGCGCTGGAGGCGGCGCCACTTACTGTATATTATACAAAAATCCCCCCCTCAAACCCCGACTTTCGGTGCCCGCGCCCGCGCCACTTCACCGGCAACTATGGGTACAAGGTCGTCCTGCCGAATGCTATTCAAGCACTGAATTCGCCAACGCTTCGTCCAAGACTTCCTGGGCGAGTTGATCGGCCTCTGCCAGAGCCTCCTGGATGGTTACTTCCTTCTTGAAGATGCTCTGTGCCATCCTGTTGTGGATGCCGATCAAGCCGATACCGCCCGGCGCGCCGACCACGAAACCGGCGACGGCCATCGAATCCACGGCCTCTCTGCGCAGCGGATCGCCCTGAATGAAGTCCTCGCTGTTGGCTACGGACTTGCGCATGGGTATGCGGCTCTTGCCCAACGCGTGGCGGAGGTCTTGCGGCGCCTCGAAGAGCCACTCGATGAACGTAAAGGCCTGTTCCGGATTCCTGGAGCCGTTGGGGATGATGTTGTCGCCACAGCCGCTATACGTCACGGTATTGCCGCCCGGCGGCAGGGGCACCCCAGTGGCGCTGTAGTCGAGTTTATCGAAGCCCGCCTTGTAGTTGGGCTGATGCGGCGTGTCGTAGATCGTGTAGATCATGCTAACGCCGCGGTCGGTGAAGGCTATGCGCGGATCGGTATCGCCCCGGAACTCATCCGCCGCCAGGAAACCATCCTGCAAGTCGTAAATGCGGAGCATGTGCTCGAACGCAGCCACCGTTATCTCGTTATCGAGTGTGGAGGTGCTGTCGTCCGCACTGATTATGGCACCGCCCAACTGCCAGACCGCTACCATCCAACACGCGAAGATACTGCCGGGGCCCCAGTGCGGGGTGTAGCCTAGCTGGGTGATCTTCTGGCCCTCTCTCTTTACCAACCTGCCAATTGCGCTGTAGAGATCATCCCACGTGGCGGGCGGGTTCTCCGGGTCCAGACCGGCCTCGATCAGGTTCTCGTGTCCGATGAAGAGCGTGCGGGCGTCGGGGGTAAAGGGCATCCCAAACTGGCGCCCCTGCCAGACGGCGTCATTCAAGATCTCTTCCCACATATCGCTGGTATCGATGGTGGCAGAGGCCCTGACCATTTCGGTCATCTCGGACGCGAGGCCACCATGGGCAAGGGTCTTGATGGTGAAGCGCGGCGCAAATGACATGTCGGGCGCGGCGTCAGCCGCCACTGCCGCGGGCAGTTTCTCAAATGTCTCGCTCCACGGCGTGGGCATGGTGTTGATATGAATCGCATCCTGCATCGAGTTGAACTCGTCGCGCAGTTCCAGTCCCACACCCTCGGTGAATGACGCCCAGAAACCGTTGAGGGACCAGAAGTCAACCTGCACGGTCTCCATCTGCGGCGCTTCGGCCTCGGCTTCCTTTTCTTCCATTTCCGGCGCTTCCTCGGCGGCCGGCGCGGCTACCTGACCGCACGCCGCTAAGAGCCCCGCGCCGCCAAGCATACCGGCGCCGATGAGCATCCGCCGACGGGTAAGCGGTGTGTCCCCTAAAATAGCCATCTCTTCACTCCTTAAAAC
>VXOZ01000460.1 GCA_009839775.1 Chloroflexota bacterium
CATGTGGACGCCGGACGCCTATCAGGGCGCGCCCACCCCTTCCACGGCCTTTCTGGCGGCCGGGGCCAAGATGGGCGCCATGGCGGGTCTTCTGCGGGTGGTCGTACACGGACTTGAACCCTGGCAAGACATGGTGTTGCCTATTGTGATCGCCATTGCGGTAGCCAGCATGATCGTCGGCAACTTTGTTGCCATCTGGCAGCGGGATGTGAAGCGTCTGCTGGCGTACTCCTCCATCGCCCATACCGGCTACATGCTGGTCGGCATCGCGGTAGTACACGCTCACTCGGAAGCGGGCGGTCTTATGCGGGACGCGGTGGCTGCCGTGATGTTCTATGCCGTGGTGTATGCCTTGATGACGCTGGGCGCTTTCGCTGTGACGTTTGCGGTTGAGCGCCGGACCGACGGTACGGACTTGGAGAACTTTCAAAACCTCGGACGCAGTTCGCCGCTCATGGCCGTTGCGATGGCGATCTTCATGATTTCGCTCACCGGCATTCCGCCGGCCGCGGGGTTTTTCGGGAAACTCTATCTGCTGCAAGTGGCCGTCAACGCCGGTCTGACATGGGTGGCGGTGGTCCTGGTGCTTACGAGTACAGTCTCGGCCTACTACTACCTGCGCGTGGTCGTGAATATGTACATGGTAGACATTCAGCCCCGCCTGCTGCCTGTACCCGCTTCCACGGCGATTGGCGCCGTAGTCGCCATTGGCATGATTGGCACGCTCGTGCTCGGTATCTATCCCGCTGGCGCCGTTGAGTGGGCGCAAGCCGCCTTTGAAGAAGCCGGCAAGCTGGCGATCTCTCCCTAGGCTACTTTCCCCTCCTTATTCAAGCTAGTGACCTCATCTCTTGTGGTCCGTGGTTGCGCCGCAGCGGTCTGGTATCATAAAGAAGAACAGGCCCCCATAGCTCAGTGGATAGAGCACTGGCCTCCGGAGCCAGGAGCGGGCGTTCGAGTCGCCCTGGGGGTACCACGACGTACATTCAGACTGTATGAGAGTAGCCCACGGCCTTCTCCGCCCGAATTTAGTAGCTGCGGAGGCGAAAGACGCCTTTTGCGAGACCACGGAGTAGCTTGTGGAATCTACCGAACCGGGGCAAATCATCATCCTGAACGGTGTGCCGCGGTCTGGTAAGTCGAGCATCGCCAAGGTGATTTTGGACACGTTTGATGGTGTATGGGTCAACCTTGGCGTAGATGGTTTCAAGCAACTGACGTCACAGCGCTACAGTCCGGGAATCGGTCTGCGCCCGGGCGGAGAGTTGTCCGCTACGATCGAGCCTCTCATTCCAGTGCTGTACGCAGCTATGTACGAATCAATTGCCGCCCATAGCCGGATGGGCATAAACGTCGTCGTGGACGTCGGCCATCATGACGCTTATTCAGTGCCGCGGGGCATCCTTTTCGACAGTGCCCGGCGGTTGAAGGATTTACCTGTCTTATTCGTGGGAATACGTTGTCCTATAGACGTAATCGTCGAGCGGCGAAAGAAGACGTGGAGCCCCAATCGCGGTTTGGATGAGCATATGCGGCGCTGGCAGCGTGAAGTCCATATCCCCGGCATTTATGACATTGAGGTCGATACTGCGCAACGCACTCCTCAGGAGTGCGCCGACAAAATTCGACAGCACCTTGAGGGCGGCCCTGTACCTACTGCATTCAAACGACTCGCCGAGATTCATCTGAAGCATGGCACGACAGCCGGCAGGACGCCGCAATGAATTCTTGGCTGTGGGATGCTTCGTGGTGGAACCCCGAATTCCATTCCTGACTTCCAGCCACAAGAAATGAACAACAAGCACAATCCCATAGTTTCAATCTCCGGTATAAGCAAGTCCTATCGCGATCTAGGCGAGCAGCGTGAGGTACTAACCGACGCCAGCCTGGAGGTCGGCCGCGGTGAATTTGTTGCCATCTTGGGCAGCAGCGGCAGCGGGAAGACTACGCTGCTCCATCTGATCGGCGGCATCGATACGCCCGATGCTGGCGAAATCGTCATCGACGGTACTGAGCTGACAAGCCTCAGCGACACGGCGCGCACGCACTTTCGCCGCCGTCACGTCGGCATGGTATTTCAGTTGTTCAATCTCATTCCCACGCTCACGGTATGGGAGAACATCCTCTTGCCCGCAGAGCTTGAAGGAAGCGTGGATGCCAACCGCAGAGACTATGCGGCGTCATTGCTCAAGCGTGTGGGTCTCGGCGATCGCACGAGCACGTTTCCGGAGAAGCTCAGCGGCGGCGAGCAGCAACGGGTTGCCATCATCCGCGCGCTGGCGCACGAACCGCTCATCGTGCTTGCCGACGAGCCCACCGGCAATCTCGACGCCCAGAACAGCGCGCGCGTGCTCTCAATCCTGCTCCAACTCACGCGTGAGGCAGGGCGTACGCTCTTGATGGCTACCCACGACCACGAGATCGCGCGTCAGGCGTCCCGCGTCTGTCGGCTCCACGATGGCGCGCTGTCCATGCAACCGGCCGCTGCCGTAGTCTGATCCATGACCGAAGCCGTCGTCAGCCGTCTTGCCTATCGCGCATTGCAGCGGCGCGTTCTGCAGAGTGTACTCTTCGTTATCAGCATTCTCGCCGGCGTCGCGTTGGTGGTGGGGGTTGATGTGGCCGCAGAATCGGCGCGCCGGGCGTTTTCGCTAAGTCTGGCAAGCCTCCAAGGTAACGCGACCCACGAGATCGTGGGCGGCCCGAGCGGCGTGCCCTCCTCGCTCTATCGCTCGCTGCGCGCCGACCTTGGTGTTCGCACTGCCGCGCCGGTCATCCAGGGTACGGTTCGCGTCGCCGCCGCTGAAATCCCATTAACGCTGCTAGGAGTTGATCCTTTTGCCGAGGCGCAAGTGCGTCAGTATCTCGCCGGCGCTTCCACTGCGACTGCTCCGGGCGTGGAGGGTCAGGCGCTACTTCGCCTCATGGCCGAGCCGGACACCGTCTTGGTAGCGCAGTCCGTCGCCGCGCGGCTTGGCGTAGAGCCCGGAGATCAACTCGCGCTCCGCACCGCGCGGGGGAGGCGAAGTGTCACCCTCGTGGGAATAATCCATCCCTCCGATGAACTGAGCGCGCAGGCCCTTGCCTCGCTTGTCGTTGCAGACATTAGCACGGTCCAAGAGATCGTGGGCAGTCCGGGCGTGTTGACCCGCATAGACCTCGTGCTCACTGACGTCCAAGTTCTTGTGGATATCCAAGATTCCTTACCTGCCGGTGTTATTGTCAGACAGGTTGAGAGCAGTAGAAGCAACCTGGAACAACTGAGCGATAGCTTCACGCTCAATCTGCAAGCGCTCAGCCTGCTCGCGCTGATCGTCGGTCTGTTTCTCGTTTACAACATCATGTCTTTCAGCGTGGTGCAACGTCGGATGCAGATTGGCATGTTGCGGGCGATTGGCGCCACGCGCCGCCAGGTATTTGCCGGTATTCTCTTGGAAGCGCTCGTCCTCGGCGTCGCGGGCACACTGCTCGGCCTGGCGGTCGGCTACGTGCTTGGCGGTTTCCTCGTGGGCGCGGTAACGAGGACCATCAGCGACCTCTACTACCGGGTCGAGGTGCAGACGCTAACGCTGTCCTCTCTCACCATTGCCAAAGGGGTGTTTACGGGACTTGGCGCCAGTCTCGCGGCGGCTCTGATCCCCGCGCTGAATGCTACTCGCATTACGCCTGCCAGTACGTTGCGCAGTGCCGATGCGGAGCAAGCATCGCGTTCTCGCGCTGATGTGGCGGCGGTAACCGGGATTGTCGTTCTTGGCGCTGGACTTGTTCTGACTCAATTCCAAGCGCAGAGTCTTTTGCTTGGTTTCGGGGCGCTCTTTCTTGTGCTCATGGGGAGTGTACTCATGACGCCGCTCGCGTTGTTGCTCGTGATGCACTTGGTGCAACCATTTCTCGGGCGCGTTACCGGCACGCTGGGCCGCATTGCTCCCCGTGCAATTGCCCGCTCACTAAGCCGCACCGGGGTGGCGGTAGCCGCGCTGTCACTGTCGGTCAGCGTGATCGTCGGCGTGAGTGTGATGATTGCGAGCTTTCGAGGCACGGTAACCACGTGGCTCGATGGCGCGCTGACGGCAGACGTGTTCATTTCCGCGCCGGCAAGTGGATTGCTTGAAACGGTCAATTTAGACCCGGAGTTGGCAGTTCAACTACAAAACCTGCCCGGCGTTTCAAAGGTACTTACCGCGCGCGACGTGCCGGTGCTGGCGCCGGACTATCCCGGATTGCCGCCAGTCAATCTTGTCGCGGTGAGTGACGACTTGGCGGAACGCTCTCGCCGCTACCTTTGGCTTGCCGTTCCCAAGGAGGAAGTTTGGGGTGCCATGCAGGCTGGTGCGATCATCGTAACGGAGTCGTTCGCCTACCGTCGGGGCATTTCACCGGAAGCGAACACGCTCAACATTCTTACCGATAGCGGTCCTCGCAGCTTTCCCATCGTGGGTGTCTACTACCACTACGGCACGGATCAAGGGATTGTGCTCATGGCGGATCCCGTCTATCGGGAGCACTTCGCCGATCCGTGGGTATCGTCATTTGCCTTATTCCTGACGCCCGAGACCCAAAGCGCACGCGTGGTGGAAAGTGCGCGCCGACTGGTTGCCGACCAGGGATTGAACGTGCAGAGCACCGGCGAGTTACGCACGCAGGTCTTCACTATCTTCGACCGCGCCTTCAACATTACCGCCGCCCTGCGCAGTCTTGCCGCCGTGGTAGCCTTCATAGGGGTCCTGAGCGCACTCATGGCCTTGCAGCTCGACCAGAAGCGCACACTGGGCACGATGCGGGCGCTTGGCCTGACCAGCGGACAACTGTGGCGACTCACGCTGCTGGAAACAGGTCTCAAGGGGCTTGCCGCCGGCCTCT
>VXOZ01000337.1 GCA_009839775.1 Chloroflexota bacterium
GGTACAGACCGTCAATCGCGCACCGATGCTGAAGTTGTGCCATTGGGTGATTTAGGTGGGGCAATTGCACGCTTTGAAGTCGACCAAGAGGTTGCTGCCTTCGTAAGAGAGAAGAAAGGTGCAACACCGTCCGAAGCCGACATTGAGACACTAGATTTCGTCTACGAAGTCCACATCCGACCTACGCTTGATGCAATGGAGACCTCCTTTAGGCCATTGGTAGGTGAACTATTCCGGTCAGTCAACTCAAGTTTCTCCGTTGAATACAGTGGGGGAAGAGTCGGTATTGGAGGTTTTTTTGAATCCGGGAAATGGGAGACAACAAAACAACAGTACATCGTGAAGCCGGGGTTTGTACTTAGCGAAAGCGTTCCCCTTGCGCTAACACACGATTACAGGTTCGTAAACTACACCGGCACGGGCAGCAAGGACTTTAGTATGGCAATCGCCGTAGAATGGCAGTTTGGTGGAGAAGGGTTCTCACGAAGGGCAACGGTCAACAGGGAACCAATTCCCAGTCTGGAATACCGCGTTCTCTACGAGGAGCTAGACTTAAGTAGTGCGGAAGTGGATCGGACCGTTGCAGTTATTTCTCAGAGGGTTCTCCAGGAGATACAACGTCTCTCCAATTGACTGATTCTCTCAGAGTCACTCTAAACGGCATCTCAATCCTACCTACCGCATCTTATGTTTTTCAGCACTACCGAGTGCTGGTACAGTCGCCGCCAAACTCGAGGGCGTCTATGAGCCGCGTGGCGCCGATGCGGACGGCAAGCGAGGCAAGTGCCGGGCCCTCGATAGTGGTCAGTTCTTCCAGGCTCTCGTCGTCGGCGATGCTGACGTATTCCACGTTGAGGAGGGGTTCCGGCGCGAGGATCGCGTGCATGGCGGCGCGCAAGGTGTCAGCGTTGCGCTCACCGGCCGTGTACCGCTGCTGCGCAGCTTGGAGCGCTTGATACAGAACGCTCGCTGCTTGGCGTTCGTGCGGTTCCAGGCGCACGTTGCGGCTCGAGCAGGCGAGGCCGTCCGGTTCGCGCACGGTTTCCACCGGTACGATAGTGGTGGGGATGTTGAGATCGCGCACCATGCGGCGGATCACGCGGAGCTGCTGGGCGTCTTTGCGGCCCAAATAGACCCGGTGGGGCTGCACGATGTTAAGTAACTTGCAGACCACCGTGGTAACGCCGCGAAAGTGACCCGGGCGCGCCGCTCCCTCCAGGCGATCGGTGAGCTCCGCGACGTCTACGTACGTGCTGAAGTCTGCTGTATACATTGTCTCAGCTTCCGGAACAAAGACGGCATCCACGCCGGCTTCTTCGAAGAGAGCAAGGTCGCGCGGCAGGTCGCGGGGATAGGTGTTGAAGTCCTCGTTTTGTCCGAATTGCAGTGAATTGACGAAAACTGTGGCCCAGCAGTGGTCGTTTGCAGCGCGGGCGGCCCGCACCAGCGCCATGTGGCCAGCATGCAGATACCCCATGGTGGGCACCAGCCCAAGGCTGCCCTGAGCGTCTTGGCGAGCGGCGCGAACGGCTGGGATTGTGTGCAGAATCTGCATGTGTAGCTGTTTGTTTGTTGCTCAATAGAGATTCAGGGCCACGCCTGAGCGCAAACACAGCCCATTGTCCGTTCCCCCTTCGACAAGCTCAGGGCGAACGGAAACGCTTTTAGGGATGGGCACGGCCCCCTTCACCCTTCGGCAAGCTCAGAATAGGCAGGCTCAGGGCGAATGGCTTAATCCTAGAGGGTGCTAGGAGGGTGCCCCGGAAAACCTTCGTGACTAGTCTTCGTCAGAAGCCGAAATCAGGGTCTCTTTACGCAAGGCGCGTGCGACTTCGTTGGGGAGCATGAAGCTGTGTTCGCGGGTAGGAAATGCCCCGTTTTCGACGTCCTGCACATAGGCGTTTACCGCGGCGCGCATCGCTTCGCCCAATTTCGCGTATGCCTTGGCATGCCGAGGGTGCACGGCGTGTGGATTCAGCCCGAGGAGGTCGTGCAAGACCTGAATTTGACCGTCACAGTGGACGCCCGCGCCGATGCCGATGGTGGGAATGGAGAGGGACTCGGTGATCTTCTGCGCTAGCGTGGCCGGAATGCTCTCCAGGACGAGCCCAAACGCACCTGCGCGCTCCAGGGCCAGCGCGTCACTTTGCAGTTCTTCCGCCTCGGCCAGTGTGCGGCCCTGCGCGCGGTAGCCGCCGAGTTGATGGACCGACTGTGGGGTAAGTCCGATATGCCCCATCACCGGAATGCCGGCATCCACCAGATGCGCCGTAACCGTTACGGTTTGTTTGCCGCCTTCCAGCTTTACCCCCTGCGCGCCGCCCTCCTTGATCAATTGCCCGGCATTGAGCAGGGCGCGCTCGTTTGACACTTGGTAAGAAAGGAAGGGCATATCGGCAATCACTAAAGCCCGCTGCGTACCACGCACCACGGCCTGGGTGTGGCGCAAGATGTCGTTCACGGTCACCGGCAGGGTATTTTCGTAGCCAAGCACCGTGTTGCCCAAGCTGTCGCCAACCAGGATTGCGGGCACGCCGGCAGCTTCCACGAAGTGCGCCAGCGGCGCGTCGTATGCCGTCAGCATTACGATCTTGCGGCCCTCCGCCTTCATCTGCTTGAGGTCGGCGATGGTAACGCGCCCGGTGCTCATGACGTCCCTCGGTTCTTCAGCGCCGCGCTCAGAAGTGCCTGCAATTCACGTTCGAGAGCGGTCTTGTCAACGGCGCAATCTTTGCCGAAAGCGCCATCGTTGCCATCAATAGCTGCAAGATTATTGTATATCATCGCGAGCGCCATTGCAGCGTACACGAACGTATGTTGGGGCGCGTTTTCGTCTATCGCCGCAAGATTTTGCTGCACCGTTGCCCAGTCCCCGCGGGCTACGGGACCGGTGAGGGCAGCCGTTGGGCCAAGACGACGAAGGTTATGCACGGCACCTTGGAGCAATGGCAGCAGGGCGTGTAGGGCTTCCTGTTCCGATTTCCCAATGGCTTGCCAGAGTTCGACGCCGGCATGGGCGAGGGCGACGGTGTAGTTGGAGACGAGCACCGCCGCGGCATGATAGGCCGGCCGCGCTGCCGCCGGCACGGAGCCCCAGGTGCAGTCCAGGGATTCTGCGATGCGCGCGAGTTGACCGAAGAGCGGCTCTTCCGCCTCGATGCCGATGAACGAGCCGGGCAGGTTTGCGAGTGCCGCCTGGGCATCCGGCAGCGTCTGCAAGGGATGAAACGCGCCGGGCACTGCGCCCTGCTGCGCTACCGCGGCGAGCGCGGCTGCGGAGAGCGCGCCGCTGCAATGGACGACGCCCTGTTCGCGCTGCCAGTTCAAGTCGTGGGCGACTGCCGTAATGGCGTTGTCGGGCACCGTTATGAAGACAAGGTCGCAGGTGTCGGCAACGGCTTGCGGACTCGTGGCTTCACAATGCGGCAGCGCCGCGGCGAGTCTTTCGGCGTGGGCACGGGTCTTGCCAGAGACGCTCCGTACGGTGTAGCCGCGGTCCGCGAGAAGACGTGCCAGCCCTGTGCCGACCCGCCCGGGCCCTATCACGCCAATGTTCATTGCGCTCTCCCTTGGAAAAGGAAGTCTGACCCGCAAGGAAGCGGACTACGGTGCGCCGCCGGTGTGGTTTCTCGGGAAGAAATGCAGGCGTGCGTCCCTCAGCGAATCATCGCGTCGATGCGGTCGCCAACGACTTCTAACGTCTGTATGGGAAACGTGCCTGTCTCGACGGTGTTCTTCAGGTCGGCAAGGAGCGTCTTAATCTCTTCGATCTGCTCCTGCTGTCCTACAGAACCGAGGTTCGCCGCAGCGTCGAGCGACCGATCAACTTCGGCCAACTCGCGGATCGCGAGGCCACCCTGCTGTTCGCGCAGATGCGCACGCGCGCGACTAATGCGTACCGATGCCCGCAGGAGGTGGTTCTGGAACTGCAGCACAGCGACGTTCTGGTTGAGGGTTTCCGCTTGCTGTTCGACGCCGCTGACACGCGTATCCATGGCGCTTGTGACCTGCGCCGCGTTCTGCGCCTGGTCAGCCGCGGTCTGAATGGTGGGACGGTCGCGCCAGAGGAAGACGCCGAGCGCCAGCGCCGCCACACCGACCGCTACGCCAATTAAGGCGAGCGCGAGGTTGATAACCCGTATCCAGCTTCCGATCCGGGTAGCCAATGAGGGTCGTGCGTTAGCCATACTGTGGTTCTGCTCCTAGAAAGAGGATTCTGCAAGGTGTGGAGACCTACCTTTCAAGCATACCAAAATGCGGAAGAGGCGCGTTTGCAGCGACGAGCAGGCACACCCCCGCAGCCGCTGTGTAGTTCTCCGTCACTCCGGCCTCCGCGGAGTCCAGGGACACGATGGTAACAAGAATCTAAACCGTAGCGCGGGGGCTTGTCCCCCGCTTGGGTAAATGTGCAGGTGTCGCAAGAGTGGATGGATTCCGCGCCCCCGCACGGGGGCGAGCTTTCGCGGGAATTACGGAGTCCCTTGTGCTATTTTTGTGGAAATGGCGGACGACGCGCCCCTCGCGTTACCTTCTTACGTTCGCCCATGTGCCCGCCTCTATTCGTCCTGCGGCTCCAGGGGCATGGCGTAGAAAATCTGCCGCGCAACTTCCTCAAACCCAAGGTCTGGATAGAGGTGGCGGCCGATGGGATTCTGGTCCAGGGTCTCGATGCGGGCAAGTATCAGCTTCTGGTCGCGAAAGTACTGGATGCAATGCTCCAGCAACTTGCGGCCGATGCCCTTGCCGCGATACTTCTCGTCTACTGCCATATCGGGAATCTGGCCGACGCTGTTCCGGCGGTTGATGCGGGTAGTGGCGTAGCCGATCACCTCTCCCTCGTGCTCGACCACG
>VXOZ01000428.1 GCA_009839775.1 Chloroflexota bacterium
TGCTGCCCCCGCGCAACGGTGGGCCGCCCTCGGCGCCGCCGACTTCGGAATGGCGTATCGACTCTGGCAAACTCTCGCGGCCGAACCTCTTTTCGGTGCCCACGTGGGCACAACCGGTTGCCCACACCGAGAACGTCTCCGCCGACATGTGTCTCCCTCCACCTGGCGCTATCAAGGTAGACCGTAACAACGCAGGAGTTTAAACGTTATGTAAATGTGATTGGATCGGTTCGCAGGACCTGTCTGTGCCCGCCCTCATTGCCTCGATTGCGCCGCCTGTTTGAGCGCGCTGCCGTTCGGCTCCTCCATACTAATCACAACCCCGCTGACCAGCAAAGACATCACTTTCGAGAATCGCTATCATAGGGGTCAGCACACGGCCCGAGTAGCGGCTCAACAGTGCACGTGTCATCCCTCGTGGAGCGGGCGCGCATGATTTTACAACATTCTGACAAGCGGTCCGCGGGAAGCCGTGAAGAAGCACAGGGAGGATGGATGGGAGGGAAGTTTCTCTCAATCGACCAAGCGGTGTGGCTCATCCAGGATGGCGCTGCCATTGGCGTGGGCGGCTTTGTCGGTATCGGACACCCGGAGGCGCTCTCTGCGGCCGTAGAGCGGCGTTTCTTGCAGACCGGCGAGCCGCGGAATCTTACGCTGATGTATGGCGCCGGTCAAGGCGACCGCCACACGCGCGGTCTCAACCACTTCGGCCATGAAGGGCTGGTTAAGCGCATCATCGGCGGCCATTGGGGACTGGCTCCCAGCCTCTGTCAACTGGTCCTCGACGGCAAGATCGAGGGCTACAATTTCCCCCAGGGTGTCATTGTCCATCTCTTCCGCGACATCGCCGCGGGCAAGCCCGGCACCATCACCCACGTCGGCCTCCACACGTTCGTTGATCCGCGTCTGGAAGGGGGACGCGTTAACCCTGTTTCCACACCGGAGGAGTTGGTGCAGTTGATCGAACTCAGCGGCAAAGAATACCTCTTCTATCCACGCATTCAGCTCGATGTCGGCTTCATCCGGGGCACGACCGCCGATCCGGACGGCAACATCAGCATGGAACGGGAAGCGGTCTACGGCGAGATGCTCAGCGTCGCCCAGGCCGTGCACAATTGCGGCGGCACCGTGATCGCGCAAGTAGAGCGCACGATTTCCACACCGTTGCCCGCGCGGGAGATCAAGATCCCCGGCATACTCGTTGACGTTGTGGCTGTTTCCGATCCCGGAGAGCACTGGCAGACGTTCAGTGAGGAATTCAATCCGGCGTACGTAGAGCCATCGTCGGAGAAAACGGGCACCAGCGGGGAAGCGCCGGAATTCCCACCACACCCGCTTGACGAGCGCAAGGTGATCGCTCGCCGCGCCGCCATGGAATTGCGCCGCGGTGACGTCGTCAACCTCGGCATCGGACTGCCGGAAAGTGTAGCGGCGGTGGCGGCGGAAGAGGCAATCATCGATGACCTGGTGATGACCGTCGAAAGCGGCGCAATCGGCGGCATTCCTGCAGGCGGCCTCTCCTTTGGCGCTTCCTATAAGCCCACGGCCCTCATAGACTCGCCGTACATGTTCGATTTCTACGACGGCGGCGGGCTGGACATCACCTTCGTCGGCGCGGCGCATATCGATGCCGCCGGCAACGTGAACGTCAGTCGCTTCGGCAACGTCGTGCCTGGCGCGGGAGGCTTTGTGAACATTAGCCACAACGCGAAACGCATCGTCTTTTGCGGGACCTTCACGGCGGGGGGCCTGGACATTGCGATTCAGGACGGTGCGTTACAGATCACCCGCGAAGGCAGACACCCAAAGCTGGTGAATGCCGTAGAGCAAGTCACATTCAACGGTGCTTACGCACGCTCACTGGGACGCACGATTACCTATGTCACCGAGCGCGCGGTCTTCACGCTTGCCGACGAAGGACTCACGCTCACGGAGATCGCACCCGGTGTGGATTTGGAGAGAGACGTGCTCGCCCAGATGGCGTTTAAGCCCCAAATTGCACCTGAATTGCGCCAGATGGACCCGCGCCTGTTTCGCGAAGCGCCGCTGGGTCTGGCACAGCAATTCACGTAGTGCACGTGTGGTAGTCTAGCCGCTTTCATGAGTAGTCAATGGGTTACAAAGGCAGGAAAAGCCACGATTCAGCGAGGGCGCGTAAGAGCGCTGCTGCTCGACCTGGATGGTACGCTCTATTTTAGAGGCGAGCCGATCCCGCATGCCGACCAAGCCACCGCGGCATTGCGAGAGATGGGATTTCAGCTACGTTTCCTTACGAATACCGACTCCAAAACTGCGGGCACGCTCCGTCGTGAGTTAGGCGAAATGGGGCTAGCGGTCGCGGAAGCAGAGATATTCAGCGCCGCCACTGCCGCTCTGCGGTTCCTGCAAGAACGGCCGGACAAGCGTTACTATTGCTTGGTTTCTCAGGAACTTACCGCCGCCTTTGCGCCTTTTCATGCTGCTGAGGGTGCCGTAGACTATGTAGTTGTCGGAGACTTCCGCGATTCCGTCAGCTATGATCTGCTGAATACGGCATTCAGGCACGTCATGGCAGGGGCGGAGATTGTTGCTCTACAGAAAGGCCGGTACTTTGTGAGCAGCGCAGGTTACAACCTGGATACCGGAGCGTTCGTACAACTCCTAGAATATAGTTCCGGCAAGACGGCAAGAGTCCTGGGTAAGCCATCGGCAAAATTCTTCAGGTTGGCAATCGAGCAGATGGCTTGCTCCCCTGAACAAGTGGTCGTAGTCGGTGATGACGTGACGACGGACATCGCCGGAGCGCGGGCGGTCGGTGCCCTTAGCGTACTGGTACGAACGGGAAAGTACTCAGATGAAGCTCTGGAGCGATCTTCCGTCAAGCCCGACTATGTCGTTGACTCCATTGCCGATGTGCCGCACTTGCTCGTGTAAAGACAAAAATCTCAGAACCATTGACGACGAAAACCCCATTCTGGAAGGTGAGGACAGAAAATGAGCACGCGAACGCCGGTAATCCTAGGGGTGGCCCGCACACCCATCGGCAAGTTTGGCGGCGCATTTAGCGAACTCTCCGCGCCCGACCTTGGTGTGGTCGCAGCGCAGGCAGCCCTGGCGCGTGCAGATGTAGAGCCGGACGCCGTCCAGGTCTCTATATTCGGCCAGGTCCTGCAAGGCGGCAGCGGCATGAACCCCGCGCGCCAGGTGAGCCTGCGCGCCGGCGTGCCCGAGACTGTGCACGCCATGACCCTCAACCAGGTCTGTGCCTCCGGTTTGCAGGCCGTGGCCCTGGCTGGGCAGTACATTCGGTTGGGTGAAATTGACGTCGCTTTGGCCGGAGGCATGGAGAGCATGAGCCAAGCGCCCTACGTCTTGCCGGACGCCCGCTGGGGCAGCAAGTTGGGTCACTCTAAGGTTGTGGATACACTCATCGGCGACGGCCTCTGGGACGCTTTTGAAGATTGCCACATGGCCAACACCGCCGACACCCTGGCGCAAGAGTATGGAATCTCCCGCGAGGCGCAAGACGAGTTCGCCCTGCAAAGCCAGCAACGCTATGCGGCTGCGGCGCGCGCTTGCCACATCTCGGCTGAAATCGCGCCCGTGTCGGTGCCGCAGCGCCGGGGACCGCCCAGAATAGTCAGTGATGACGAGTACCCGCGACCGGATACGACTAGTGAGGCTTTGTCGTCTCTCCGCCCTGCATTCAAGGACGTTTCGTGCATCACTGCCGGTAATGCTTCCGGCATCAACGACGGCGCTGCGGCGCTTGTCGTGGCATCGGCAGAGTGGGCAGAGGCCCGGCAGTGCCAGCCGCTCGCTACGCTTACGGCGGTTGCGACCACCGGGGTTGCCCCCATGCGCATGGGCATCGGGCCGGCAAAGGCCATCCGCATTCTGCTGGAACAGACCGGCCTCAGCCTCGCCGATATTGACCTCATCGAGGTCAATGAGGCCTTCGCCGCGCAAGTTCTGGCCGTGGAAGCCGAGCTCAACTGGGACCGCGCGCGTGTAAACGTGAACGGCGGCGCCATCGCGGTGGGACATCCCATTGGGGCGAGCGGGGCACGTATCTTGGGGACGCTCATCTTCGAGATGCAGCGCCGCAACGTGCGCCGGGGCATTGCAGCCCTCTGCGCCGGCGGCGGCATGGGCATTGCCGCTCTGGTGGAGCGCAACTGCGACTCCGCTGCGACCGGCAGTCCATGAGGGAGGCGCGAGTATGAGACTTGAAGGCAAGAGTGCCCTGATTACGGGCGCCTCTCAGGGTATTGGACGTGCCACGGCTCTTGCATTTGCCCGCGCAGGCGCCAACGTGGCAATTAACCACTACCCTGACGCAGAAGATGCGCACCATCGCAACGCAGAGGCAGTGGTGCAGGAGGTGAAAAACCTGGGCCGCCAGGCACTCGTCATTGGCGCCGACGTGGCGCAGGAGGAGCCGAGCGCGGCGATGGTGGCACAAGCCATCGAGGAGTTTGGTTGCCTTGACATCCTCGTGAACAATGCCGGCATCCTGCGCGACGCGACCCTGCGCAATTTGAGCCGCGAGCAGTGGGACGAGGTGCTGGACGTCAACCTCGGCAGCATGTTCAACTGCGCGAAACCCGCGGCTATCCACATGCGCGAGCGCGAAACGGGCAGCATTGTCAACATTGCTTCGGTGATCGGTCTCACGGGCAACTTCGGCCAAACGAACTACGCGGCGGCGAAAGCCGGCGCCATCGGCTTTACCAAGTCGCTGGCCAGAGAAATGGCGCGCTACGGCGTTCGTGTGAATGCCGTAGCGCCCGGCTTCATGGATACCGACATGACCCGCACCATCGACCCCGAAATCAAAGAGAATATACGCAAGCAGATTC
>VXOZ01000469.1:0-250 GCA_009839775.1 Chloroflexota bacterium
GCATCGCTTCCTTCAATACTCCGCAGCAGGTCGTGATAGCAGGAGAAAAGGCAGGCCTGGCTAGAGCTGTAGCTATGCTCAAGGAGCATGGAGCGCCTTTTCTAATCCCGCTGAGAGTTCGCGGAGCGTTTCACACCAAGGCTATGGTATCCGTGCAAGATGAGTGGAGAGCAGCCGTGGAGGCAGCCCCGCTCGTGCCGCCGGATATTCCGATAGTGGCAAATGTGTCCGCCAACCTCTTGACTACAGT
>VXOZ01000469.1:260-4834 GCA_009839775.1 Chloroflexota bacterium
ATGAACTGAGCGTGCAACTCACTTCTCCCGTTCGCTGGGCAGCAACGATCGATATGCTCCTGCGGAGAAATCTTGATCCAATCCTTGAGCTTGGGCCGGGAGCCGTACTCACGAGGATGATTGAGCGCATTGCGCCGGCAACTACAGCGGTGTCAGTCCACTCGCCGCGAGCAGTCCGGCAATTGGCTGATGCGGGCGCATATGAATAGATGCTTAGAAACTATGCTGCGGTGCTGGGAGCGCCGACTCAGGCCGAGATCGGACCAACGAGCTGGCCAGTGGAGATTGCTTTGAACGGCTCCAAGCAGGCCGCTGAATCTGACTGGCAGCAGAATTACCACTTGAAGGGAAAAAAATGAAGGGGCAGGTTGCGCTGGTCACTGGTGGGTCGGGGCACCTAGGTGCGGCCATTTGCGCGCGGCTAGGCAAAGAGGGCGCCCACGTATTCGTGCACTACCACAGTGGCGCGGAAGCGGCTGAGCGAGTCGTCGCGGAAATTGTCGCCCAGGGTGGTAGCGCCAGCGCTATCCAGGCGGACGTGACGAATGCGGCGGAAATCGATGAGATGGTGAAGAGCATTCACGCTGCGTGGGGTAAGATCGATATACTCGTCAACAACGCCGGTATCACGCGCGATACGTTATTCGTGCGGATGTCTGAAGCTGACTGGGATGCGGTGGTGGATACGAACTTGAAGTCGGCGTTTCTTTGCAGCAAAGCAGTTGTGCGCAATATGCTGCGGGCACGGTATGGCCGCATTGTCAATGTGTCTTCAATTGGCGGGTTCATGGGTGCGCCGGGGCAAGCGAACTATTCCGCCTCCAAGTCCGGCCTCTGGGGATTTACGCGATCGCTGGCCCGCGAGGTGGCACCGCGAAACGTGACCGCAAACTGCGTTGCGCCGGGCTATTTCGGTGGTCCTATGACGGACACGATCCCTGCGGAAATGGTTGAGACTATTCTCAGGATCATTCCCCTCGGCCGCTACGGCGAACCCCATGAACTCGCGTCCACGGTGGCCTTTCTGGCTTCCGAGGATGCCTCGTACATAACCGGTCAAATCTTGATCGTTGACGGCGGCATTATGATGTACTAATGGCGCGTGCCAAGCCTTTTGCGCCGTGCCTCGGGAAAATCCCGGGATAGCGGGAGCAACGGGATTAGTTGTGGTTAGAATTTCCGTGGGTGTGCTTGAGGGTGGAAGTCCCCGAGGCTGTTCTTGTCAATGACTATTAGGTAGATGCGGTGTTTCAGAAGATCCTCATTGCCAATCGAGGCGAGACAGCCTTACGGGTGATCCGGGCCTGTCGCGAGCTAGGCATCACCACTGTAGTTGCCTATGCGGATGCGGACCGGGATTCATTGCCGGTCCATCTTGCCGATGAAGCCGTGTGCATCGGCCCCGCGCCGGCGAGCAAGTCCTACTTGAACGTACCGAACATCATCAGCGCCGCCTTCATCACTGGTGCCGAAGCCATTCATCCTGGGATTGGGTTCTTGGCGGAGGACACGTACTTTGCCGAAATCTGCGAGAAGTACGGCATCACCTTTATCGGTCCCGGCCCGGACGTCATCTATGCCATGGGGGATAAGACGAACGCCAAAGCGGCGATGCGCACAGCGGGTCTCGCGGTAATCCCGGGCCCAGACTCGCCGGTCAGGAACGTGGCGGATGCCCTGGAGGTTGCCGATGCTATAGAGTATCCGGTGGTACTCAAAGCGGCCGGCGGAGGCGGGGGACGCGGCATTCGCTTCGTGGGCGATGAGGAAGAAATGGTGGTTGCGTTCCCGGTGGCCCAGGCGGAGGCGCAGGCGTCGTTTGGCAACTCCCGGCTGTACCTGGAGAAGTACATCTCGCCCGCCCGCCATATTGAGGTGCAGATTCTGAGAGATGGTCAAGGCAACGCGGTGCAATTGGGCGAGCGCGACTGCAGCATCCAGCGGCGGTACCAGAAGCTCATCGAAGAGTCGCCGTCTCCCGTGCTCGATCCCGCAGCGCGAGAAGCTATCGGCGCGGCTGCGCTGCAGGGCGTCAATGCGGTTGGGTATACGTCGGCAGGTACGGTGGAGTTCCTGGTTGATGCCGCGTTGAACTTCTACTTCATGGAGATAAACTGCCGCTTGCAGGTAGAGCACACCGTTTCGGAAGAAACAACCGGCATCGATATAGTGCAAGAGCAAATCCGGATTGCAGCAGGGGAATCACTTGGTTTCCAGCAAGCAGACGTCAACTTCCGCGGCCACGCCATCGAGTGCCGGATCACGTCCGAAGATCCCGAGCATGACTTTCGACCGGAGAGCGGTGAGGTGTCGAATTTTCTCGCCCCAGGCGGTCCGGGTATCCGCGTCGATTCGCACCTCTATAGCGGCTACGTCGTCCCGCCGCACTACGACTCACTGATCGCCAAGGTCATCGCGTGGGCGCCCGGCCGTACTGAGGCCATAGACCGCATGCTCCGGGCGCTTGACGAATGCGTCATCGACGGCGTGAAAACCAACCTTGACTTCCACAGAAAAATCCTACGCGCGCAGAGCTTTCGCGAGGGCAGCTTTGACGCGAACCTGCCCAACATCGTCTGAGCTGTGCCATGAGGTTCTCCCAAGGTGGGAGGCGCAGAAGCGTGCGCTGCGACCATCAACTCTTTCGCCGCTGGTCACCGTAAGGCGGCGGTTGACTGGAATCACGACAAGGTACACCGGATGACAGCCAGTCCTGCCAAAACATCCAAAGGGCGCATTCACCCCCGGCACCACGCGCGCGTAGCGGCGATGCAAGTGCTCTTCGCGCTTGACGTGTCCGATGATTTACCAGAAGTCGTGCTGGAGCGGGTGTCTTGCATGGCGGACATCAAGGCTGATGCCCGCGAACTCTTGCAAAACCTCGTTGACGGCGTCCGCAGCCACCAAGCCATGATCGATGAAAAGATACGGCAAGCCGCGCCAATGTGGCCCATGGGCCAGATGGCGCACGTGGATAAGGCCATCATGCGCCTCGCGGTATACGAGCTCTTCTTCGTCCCCGAGGTTCCACCGAAAGTTGTCATCAACGAAGCGGTGGAACTGGCCAAGACCTACGCTTCGGACAACGCTCCCCGTTTCATAAACGGCGTGCTGGGCACGATCTATGAACGAGATGTGGCAAGGCAATCTGAGGATAGCGCCTCAGTGTGAGATGAGCAGCTACTTGACGCATGCTGGTACTCTCGCTTGATGGCTGGGCTTAATGGCATTAATGCCTTTGGAGCCGGTTACGCGGTCAAATCCCTGCATCCCAAAGATGAGAAAGTACCGTGAATAGTGTCTTGGGAGTAAGCGGGGCGAGATTTCCCCACCCATGTAGGCCCGCTTTTTTGAGAAATTCGCCGACGAGTTGCTTGACTTCAGGAGCAATAGAAACGTATCCGTTCATCCTTCGACAGGCTCAGGACGAACGGATACTGACTTTTCTTTCGGACTCTTGGTTATTTCGCACGCGTGTTCGAGACTAGACCGCGGTGGACTTCGCCTGGGTGCGGAGGCAGCGCGTGCAGATGCTTACTTTCTTGAGTTGACCGTCCACGAGCAGGCGCACCTTCTGCACGTTGGCCTTCCACACTTTGCGGGTCTTCGGCGCGCGGTAGCGCCACTGGCCGGAGGCCTGGTGCTGGATATTGTGGCCGACTTGCGCGCCCTTGTTACACACTTCGCAAACTGCCATGAAACTTTCCTCAGTCCTAGTGTTCGTTCGTGCCAATCTTGACCATGCGTTCAATCTGTCGCTATGATGAGCGTGTCACCAAGCCTCAATGTTAGCATAGATTTGGCCGTGTGCTCAATACTACGCACCGCTTGGTATTTGCGGTGTTCCCATTGCCTCGTGTCAACTGGGCTTGTGAATGGACGCAATGGCAGAATGAAAGGTTGAGGGTACGCAGGTTCTCTGCTCCCGCTGAAGAGAACGAGAATGAGCGCCCTTATCGTCGAAGGAGAGGACCGCAAACACGGTGGATGATATTCAGACCGGACGAGAAGTTCAAGAAGAAACCCTATCAGTCTGCGATGGACGCAGCCTGAGGGGGGCGTTGGAGTACGGCTATCATCTTCTCGCGGCTAACAAAGAGGAGATCAACCGGCTCAACGTCTTTCCGGTGCCCGACGGCGATACCGGCACGAACATGCTGCTCACTTTGGAAGCGGCCCTGCAGGCGGGAAACCAGGCCGAGAGCACGCGTGCAGGTGATGTAGCTCAAGCGGTCTACCGCGGCGCCTTGATGGGAGCACGTGGCAACTCCGGTGTCATCTTCTCGCAGTGCTTGCGTGGGATTGCGGATGCGCTCGCGGGTGCGGACACAATTACGGTTTCAGGCCTTGTGCGCGCGCTGCGCTCAGCCTCGGACTCCGCCTATGCGGCGTTGCAGGAACCGGCAGAAGGCACGATGCTGACGGTATCCCGAGACACCGCGGAGGCGTGCGAAGCATTGCCAGCGGATGCCGAGATGCAGGATGTCCTGGCAACGGCGGTGGCTGCCGCGGAGCGGTCGGTTGCCCGTACGCCCCAGTTGCTGGCTGTATTGCGGGAGGCCGGTGTGGTGGAT
>VXOZ01000175.1 GCA_009839775.1 Chloroflexota bacterium
GGTGAGTAGTCGGATTACCGCTTGTGCGGGAATGACGGATCAACTACTGTCATTCAGAATACTGCGCAAGTTGAGAACACCCCTAGGTCTTGAACCCGCGCACGATATGCCGTATTCCCACTCTAACCAACTAAGCGATACCCTAAGTCCCTTTGTTCTTCCACCGAACCGGCAGAGATCACACCACTTTCTGTCAACTCACCTAACACCGCCGCAGCCTGTTTTCTGCCCCAGCCAAAGAGTAGACCAATTTCCCGTGCCGTGCAGAACGGCGCGTTAGCCACGGCCTGACAAACTAGCTGAGCTCTCGCTTCGTCTTCTGAGAGCGATAGCGTCATGGCCTCAGGCGGAACGTGCCGTTCCACCAGATCCCAATCATGCATGGAGAATCCTGCAACGCTGCCACCGGCGACCGTAATCAGGAATCGTTCCTGCAACACGCGCAATGCCGTCTGATACTGCCTTTTGCTCGCGCCGGAAAGCGCCTGCACTTCCCGCCGCAGCTCGCGCGAACGAATTGGACCTCGGACGGCAACCACTTGCAGCACATGACGTTCTACGGGAGTCAGCAAGCCGCTTTCCAGCACCAGATCAACCGATTCGTGCAGTCCCCATAGTTTGCGGAACGCCGGAAAGAACTGCCAAGAGATGAAGACGCCTCGGTTTCGGAGGTAGTGGCCGTAGGCGCAGCGTTTCGCCGCAGGCAGCGTATTCTTCCACTGCCAGACCTCTAATGAGAAAGTTTCAAGACTGCCCCTAGCGCGCAATTCGGCATCACTTACGTTGGGCCACGGCAAGCCGCCCGGCGAGAAGAGGTGGACGAACCCCCGCTCATTCACGTACGCCGTCGCATCGGCTTCACTCCGCACTCCTCGCCCGTCAGCGAGAAACAGTTTCCGTCTTCGCTCTTCCTGGAGAACATCTGCGGAAACCGCACCCCCAACGTCTTCTACCATGCTGCTCCTTTACCGCTAGAAGCTCGCATAGAGCCCGTCAAAGAAAAAGTAACCGAGCGATCTCTGACGGGCCGGAGGGACATGCGGCTATGCGTCCTCCGCTTCTTTCGCCTCGAGCCGTTTGGCTTGAGGCAGCAGCGGAGTGTCGTTGCCGTGTATTTGCTGGCGCGCCTGCACCTGGGTGCTCAAGCCCCAGATTTTCACGAAACCCTCGGCGGCGCGATGGTCGAAAGCGTCGCCGCTGAGATAGGTTGCCAGGTCTTCCCGATAAAGCGAGTGCGGTGACTGTCTCCCTACCACCGTGGCCTGACCGCGATAGAGCTTCACGCGCACGATGCCGCTCACCGAGCGTTGGGTGCTGTCCACAAACGCCATCAGATCGCGGTTGAGCGTGGAGAACCAGAGACCACCGTAGACGAGGCGTGAAATCTCCTCCGCGACGACCCGCTTGAAGTGCGACTGGTCGCGGGCGAGCGTCATCTGTTCCAGAGCCTCGTGGGCTTTAAACAGGATCGTGCCCGCCGGGCATTCATATATCTCACGTGACTTGATGCCAACCACGCGATTCTCCACGTGGTCCACGCGCCCCACGCCGTGGGCGCCACCCAAGTCATTAAGTTCTTGGATGAGGTCGACGCCGCTTTTCTCTTGTCCGTTGATGGCTATGGGTATGCCTTCTTCAAAGGCAATTTCCACGTAGGCGGGCGTATCCGGTGCATTCTCGGGCGCGACGGTCCACTCGTACGCATCCTCCGGCGGTTCCATCCAGGGATCTTCCAAGGGACCAGATTCGATGCTGCGTCCCCATAGGTTCTGATCGAGGCTGTACGGTTGGCGCGACCCTTCCGGCACGGGAATGCCGTGTTCCTTGGCATAGGCTTCCTCTTGGTCACGGGTCAGGCCCCATTCGCGCACCGGGGCAATCACCTGCAACTCCGGCGCAAGCGCATGCACCGAGACATCAAAACGCACCTGGTCGTTGCCCTTGCCGGTAGAACCGTGCGCCACGGCCTCAGCACCCTCTTCGCGAGCGACGTCAACGAGAAGTTTGGCAATCAGCGGGCGACCCAAGGCTGTCGCCAGGTAGTAGGCGTTCTCATACACCGCACCGGCCTTAAGCGCCGGCCAGATGAAGTGATCGATGAAGATATCACGCGCATCCACGACGTACGCCTCGCGGGCGCCGGTCTGTTTCGCCTTGCGCTGTATCGCGGGCAAGTCCGGCTCGTGGCCGAGGTCAATCGTGAGCGTGACCACGTCCATGTTGTAGTGCTCTTGTAGCCAGCGTATGCAGACGCTGGTGTCCAGGCCGCCTGAGTAGGCCAGGACGACTGTAGCCATAGTGGTTATCTCCTCTTCAGAGTTCTCGACATAGGTACTGGCTCACGAAAGCTGATCAAGGCAAGCAATACCGTACTGGGGCAATCATGAAACGCCACAACAATAGATACGCGAATGGCTAAAGAATACCGCTCAGGGTCTTCTCAATCCGCGCCAGGCCCTCGTCCGCTTCCGCGTCGGTCAGGTTCAGAGCCGGAGCCATGCGAATACTGGGCGGCGCCACGCGATTCACGATGAGGCCGCACTCCAAGGCGTGGGCGAGGAACTTCTCTGCCCGCTCTTCACCCAAGTCGAACGCCAGAAGGAGACCCTTACCGCGAATGTCTGTGATGGCGTTGCCGTGTCGGGCGCTGATGTCGGCCAGTCCCGCCTTGAGGCGTTCCCCTTGCTGTGTCGCATTCTTCCACAACTCATTCTCGATGACGTGCCGCACCACGGCGCCAGCACCAGCGCAAATGAAGGGATTGCCGCCAAACGTGGAACCATGATCGCCGGGCACAAAAACCGCGGCGCGTTCGTTCACCATACAGGCACCGATTGGCAGCCCGCCACCGAGCGCCTTGGCCAGCGCCATAACGTCCGGCTGGATGCCGTAGTGCTCATAGGCAAAGAAGCGCCCCGTGCGACCGATGCCGGTCTGCACTTCGTCGAGAGCCAGCAGCAAGTCGTTGTCGTCGCACAACGCGCGCAGGCCTTGCACGTAATCCTGGCCCGCCTCGTACACGCCGCCTTCACCCTGAATGAGTTCCACCAAGATGCCGGCCGTCTTTGGCCCCACTGCTGCCTGCGCCGCCGCAAGGTCATTAAACGGCACTCGCACAAAGCCTTCCGGCATGGGGACGAAGTCCTCTTGATAGTGCGGGTTCGCCGTGGCTGCTACGGAAGCTATCGTGCGCCCGTGAAAGGCGTTGGTCATTACGATGATTTCATAGGCCCCATCGCGGTTGAGTTTTCCGTATTTCCTAACGATTTTGATGGTGGTTTCCAGCGCTTCCGAACCGCTATTCACAAAGAAAACGCGGTCCAGGGCGGAATTCTCCACCAGCAACTCCGCCAGTTCATACTGCCGCGGCACGTGGAAAAGCGAAGACGTATGGAGCAAGGTGGTGGCTTGCTGCGCAATAGCCTTTACCTGCACGGGATGGGCATGGCCTAACGCGTTGACGGCAATGCCCTGCAAGAAGTCGAGGTAACGCCTGCCACGATCGTCCCACACCCACGAGCCATCGCCGGATACCAACGTCACCGGCAGGCGGTTGAATGTGTTCATGTAGTATTGCTTCTCTTTGGCAGGCCAGTCGGTCATGCTCTTCCCTTCCTTCCTGCGATACCGAAAAAATGCACACAGCCTAGTATAACGCAGAATGATGCCGTTTTGAACCGCTCTCCTGCAGCACGCTGGCTACCAAACTTACGTATGGAAGCCCGATAGACAGTGTCCAACAAAACCGTTACACTAGCGCGCAGCAGTTAGTTTTTCCCTTCCTGTCAAGGAGTTCCTGCCTAATGAAGTTCATCATGTTCTCCAAGCACCTCGAACATCTCAGCTACGAGGAGTTGGCGGATACGATTGCCGGTATCGGCTTGGACGGCGTCGATCTAACCGTGCGCAGCCCCGGCCACGTGCTGCCCGAGAACGTCAAGACCGATCTCCCCAAAGCCGCTAAAGCCATCCGCGATCGCGGTCTGGAAGTCGGCTGGATTACGACGAACATCTTCAGCGCCGACGCGCCCCATGCCGCGGACATCCTGGCGACCGCCAGCGACCTGGGCATCACGCAATTTAAGCTTGGCTATCACAAGTACGACGGCTTCGGCAATCTCAAGCGCCAACTTGCCGAGACCCACGAAGCGGTGCGCAGTATCGAGCGCCTCTGCCACAAGTACGACGTGTGCGGCGGCATGCACATTCACTCCGGTCCTTACATGTCCGCGGTAGCGACGATTGTCGGCCCGCTCATCGAGGACTTCGACCCGCAGGCCATCGGCGTCTACGCCGACTTTGGACACATGGGCGTAGAGGGCAGCTTTGGGGGCTGGATTCAGGGGCTCGATTTGGTCTCCGATAGGCTGGTCATGCTCGCGCTGAAGAATATGGGACAATTCTGGGAAGAGGATGCCAAGACCGGCGATTACAAGTGGCACCGGAAGCTCGTGCCCCTCGAACGCGGCTTCACACCGTATCCGGAAGCCTTCGGCTACCTGAAGCAGATCGGCTACGATGGCTACGCCTCATTCCACAGCGAATACCAAGGCGCCGCCACCTGGAAGCACTTAGAGCACGATGAACTGATCGAACAGACGAAAGCAGACTTCGCGTATGTCAAGGGAATTTGCGCGGACTTGGGCATCCCGCACGGCGCATAATTGTCACAGCGGGTGGCGCCGGCTCGCGTGACCGATTGCAAACGTAGCGTAAGGGACTGTACAGCAGGAAACCAAACGAGGGATGAGCATGTCAGCACTACCCGCAATTCTCGGCGGCGAGCCCGCCGTCACGCTGGACCATGGCTACTACAC
>VXOZ01000020.1 GCA_009839775.1 Chloroflexota bacterium
CTCCAGCGGCACAACGCCGATGTCAAACGCGGTGAGAATGCTCATGCCGGCCTGGCTCACCACGTCGAAACCCCAATCCTGCAGAAACTTGACTTCGAGATCATTAAGTTCCGGAATGTACGGCGTGACCATGGCAACGCGCTGCGCATCCAGCGCGCGCAAGGCACCGGCAACCGCTCCGGCGGTGGTCACCGCCTCAATCTGGCTGCCGCCTCGCAACCGCTCGCGCAATGCCTCTTCACCGTCGGCACCTTCAAAGAAGCTGCCCGCGGTGCAGGCAAAGGCAATGACGTCGACGTTCGCGCTGAGCAGTTCGTCCACGCCGCGATCCACGTGGGCGCACATCTGCGCCATGTCGTCGGCGTCCGAGCGAGAATTGCGCATGCGCGTAGCATAAACGGCGAACCCTTCAGGCAGCAGCGCGCAGCCTTCCGGTTCTACCACTGTATTCACCGAGGGTACGAGCAAACCGATGCGTCCGCGCCAACCAAACATGCCAACACCTCCAAACTCAACGTTCTACAGTCTTGTCAAAAGCTCTAAGCACTTGCAATCGTTGGACTCTCATTGCACCGAGGTACTTGCGTCGATTGTCTGCGACACGCGGAGAGTCCCCCTATACGCCTGTCGCCGTGCCCAAACGCAATGCAGTGCGACAACTAGAATGATGATAGCGTAGCAACTTAGGCAAAACAACCTCGCTTGTCGCTCCGGTTATCGGGGCATACAATACCTAACGGATGCCAGGCTGCGGCAGTGCGCTAACAGGCCGCACAACCGCGTAAGAGTACGACCGCACTCTCCTGGCTCCCATAATTCTTTTGCGATTCGCAGCCTTGTTGTGACGAATATCCCTTAGCTGCGCGCTAGTCGAGCAATCCCATGCAATCCGCAAGGTAAGTAGATGCAGATTGGCATAGTCGGGCTGCCGTTCGCCGGCAAGACCACAGTCTTCAACGCCTTAGCGGGGGACGCGGCGGAGCATCACCACCAAGCGCACGGCCTGGAGCCAACCCTCGCCACCGTACGTCTCCCCGACGCACGCCTCGAAGCGCTGTGTGCACTGTTCGCAACCGAACTATGCATCCCCACGGAAGTGCAGTACCTGGACTTTCCCGGGGCGGGATTTGGCAGGCAAGAAAAGGAAGCCGCCTGGGTTGGGACGCTCCGCACCGTGGATGCCCTGCTCGTTGTCTTAGGAGCCTTTAGCGAAACTCAAGATCCCGCCGCCGAGCTCGAGAGCATTCATCTGGACCTTGTCTTGCCCGACCTGCAAATTGCCGAAAGCCGCCTACAGCGGATCGCCCTGCAGTGGCGCACGGCCCCGGCAGCCGAACGCCTTTTCCTCGAGCGTGAACAGAGTCTTTTGGAACGCATTCAAAGTTCGCTTGAACAGGGCGTACCGGTACGCGCACTCGACCTAGCCGTCGACGAAGAACAGGCAATCCGCGGGTTCCAATTCCTCACAATGAAGCCTACTCTGGTTGTCCTCAATATCTCTGAAGAGCAGGTGTCGCAGGCTGACGAATTGGTCACAAATGTCCGCGCCGCATACACTCACGCACAGACCACGGTCATCAGCCTCTGCGCACAACTGGAAATGGAGATCGCTCAGTTATCTGCGGAGGAGGCAGAACTCTTTCGCGAGGACTTAGGCCTCGCTGAAGCGGGCGCGGCGCGGGTGGTACGCGAGTCGCATGCGCTGTTGGGACTGATCCACTTCTTCACGATGAACGAGCAAGAGGTGCGCGCATGGGCAATCCCACAAGGCACGAGAGCGCAAGACGCCGCCGGCAAGATTCATACCGACATGGCGCGGGGGTTCGCGCGGGCGGAAGCGATCCCTTGGCAGCAATTGATTGAGAACAACGGCTACGGCGACGCGCGCAAACACGGACTCGTGCGCCAGGAAGGCCGCGACTACATCGTGCAAGACGGCGACGTGCTCTACATCTTGTTCACCCGTTGACTCCCATTTGAGGTGAGATAACTCCCTCTCCCGCTGCTGACAGGGATAGGTGTACTATAATCGAATTCATGTGTCATTCCGAACGGAGCGTAGCGGAGTGAGGGATCTAAAGCACAACCCTGCACTATCAACATCTTTAGATTCCTCGCTGCGCTCGGAATGACATTTACCTACCCCTGTCAGCTCTCTCGCTGGGTAAGGGTGAACATCCCTGACGGCCGTAATCAGAGAAGATTAGGTAGCGCCTGCGCCGTACAATTCGCGCCAATCGGCGAAATGCCGCACGGCGCCCTTTTCCAAACCATCCCGCGAGGCTATATAATCTCCTGTAAATGATCTTCCGTATGAGAGCACCTGGAGGCAATCCACTCGTGGCACCCCCTCGCACCGCGCAGGCTGTAGCCGACCGCATTTTGGCGCTGACCCCTTCTCCCACCATGGCGATGGACGCAAAGGCCAAAGCGATGGTGCGGTCGGGCATTGACGTCATCAACCTCTCCGTCGGCGAACCGGACTTCGATACACCGGCACACATCAAAGAAGCTGCCATTGCCGCCATCCAAGAGGGCTTCAACAAGTACACGCCGGCCGGCGGCATTCCTGAACTCAATGAGGCCATTGCCGAGAAGCTCTCCCGCGAGAACGGAGTCGACTACACCCCAAATGAGGTCGTGGCCTGCGTTGGCGGCAAACAGGCCGTGTGCAACGTCTTTCTCGCCATCTGCGATCCCGGTGACGAAGTGATCGTGCACGCCCCGACCTGGCCGACTTTCCTCGAACAAATCAAACTTGCGCAAGGGAATCCCGTTACGGTTCCCCTCGCCTCGCCGTTCTCGATTACGGCTGACCCGCTGCTGGAGCGCATCACCCCCAAGACCCGCGCTATACTCCTTAACTCGCCGTGCAATCCCACCGGCGAGGTGGCCGATCCAGCGGAAATCCGCAAACTCGCACAGGCGTGCGTGGAGCGTGGCATCTACTTCATCGCGGACGAAACGTACGAACACTTTCTCTACGGCGATACCGAACACCTGTCGCCCGCCTCCATGGGGCCGGATGAGAAAGCCCATGTCATTACGGTAAACACGGTCTCGAAGACCTACGCTATGACCGGCTGGCGCCTCGGCTACGTGGCGGGGCCCGAACCCGTAATTAAGGCCATCAACGACCTGATGACGCAAATCACGAGCAATCCGACGTCTGCCGCTCAAAAGGCCGCTATCGCCGCCCTCACCGGTCCGCAGGACTGCGTGCGGGAGATGGTTGCCGAGTTCAGCGCAAGACGAATGCTGTTGGTCGAAGGCCTGCGGAGTCTGGGCTACACGTGCGCGTTTCCTGGTGGCGCCTTCTACGCCTTTCCGCAAGTCAAAGGCGATGAAGAGGACATGGCGGTTGCCGATCGACTATTGGAAGAGGCCCACATTGCCACCGTGCCGGGGTCGTCCTTCCTCGCCGACGGCTACCTGCGCATGTCCTACGCCACCAGCCGCGAGAAGCTGCAGGAAGCCCTGGAGCGTCTGCAAGAGCTGGCCTAGGATCCCGCCTTGAAAGCGGTAGGGGCAACCCTTGTGGTTGCCCGTTACACGATACAATTACAATCGCGCGGCGGTTTGGAACCTACATCATGATTTCCTGCTACCTGTCTCCGAAACCGACTGCTGTACCATGCACCGGCACGTTTGCATAGGAGGTAAGCCATGAAGATCAGCGACGTCCAGACCCACATCGTGAATAACGGTTCGCGCAATTACACCTTTGTCACCGTTACCGAGGAGAACGGACTCTACGGCATCGGCGAGTCCGGCTGTTCCGGCAAGGACAAAGCAGTGGCGGCGGCCGTGGAGCACTATCGTCCCATGCTCATCGGGCAGGATCCCGCGCGCATTGAGCACATCTGGCAGGACCACTTCCGCGGCAACTTCTGGCGTGCGGGCCCGGTGCTCACGGCCACGATTTCCGCCCTCGACATCGCCCTGTGGGACCTGCTCGGTAAAGCTCTTGAAGTCCCAACGTACCAACTGCTCGGCGGCAGGACCCGCGACAAGGTGCGTTGCTACGCCCACTTTAGCGGAGACAGCCCGGAGGCATATGCGCAAGCCGCGCAGGCCCGCGTGGATGAAGGTTTTGAAGTCGTGCGCTTTGGTCTGCCCAACGAACCGGGCGGCATTCTGGAACCGGCGCGAGCCGTGTGTGACGCTGAGGAAGCGTTTCAAGCGGTGCGCGAGACCGTGGGGCACGAAATCGAAATCGCCCTCGACGTGCACACGCGCCTCAACCCCACGTGGGCTATACAGTTATGTAAACGACTTGAGCCGCTGCGCCCCTTTTTCATCGAAGACCCCATTCGTTCGGAGAACCCGCAGTCGTTCGCCAACCTGCGGCATCACACGAGCGTGCCCATTGCCACCGGCGAGCAGCTCATCACGAAGTGGCAGTTCCGCGAGCTCATCGAGAACGAGTTGATCGACTACATGCGCGCTGACCTCGGCTTGGTTGGTGGCATAACCGAGGGCAAGAAGATCTTAGCTATGAGCGAGGTGCACTACATTGACTCGGCCTTGCACAACCCGTTGGGCCCCGTGAACACCGCCGCCAGCGTGCAGCTTGATCTGTGCATTCCTAATTTCGGCATTCAGGAACTGTCAATGATCCCGCCCGCCATGACCGACATCTTTCCCACCCAGTGCCGCGTGGAGGCCGGACACCTCTATCCCGCCGACGTGCCCGGCATTGGCATCGAGTTCAACGCCGAGGCGGCCAAGCAGTATCCCTATCAGTACTCGGAACACGCCCGCCTGCACCGGGACGATGGGTCGTTGACGGACTGGTAG
>VXOZ01000105.1 GCA_009839775.1 Chloroflexota bacterium
ACCTATGGGATATTGGGCGTGAAGGTGTGGATATACACCGGCGACTTAACACCGGAAGAATTCTATGCCCGGCAGGAAGCCGCCACGCCGGAAGAGACGCCAGCGCCGCCGCCACGACGACGGCGGAGACGCCCGAGACGGGTTTCCGAGCGCTCTGCCGAAAGAAGCGGCCGTCAGGACACCCGGCGGCAGAGTGCTGCGGACAACGACAGCAGTAGCGCCAGTGCAGCGAGCGAGTAGACCAAGCCATGTTGATGCCTAGACGCACAAAACACCGCAAGATGCATCGCGGCCACCGGCGCGGCAAGGCCTATCGTGGTTCTACCATCGCGTTTGGCGACTTTGCCCTGCAAGCATTGGAAGGCGGCTGGGTTGACAACCGGCAAATCGAGGCAGCGCGCCGCGCCATAACGCACCACATTCGACGCGGCGGACAAATGTGGATTCGGATATTTCCCGATAAGGGACTGAGCAAGAAGCCCGTCGAAGTGCGGATGGGAGGCGGCAAAGGCCCGCCAGAACAGTGGGTCGCCATCATCAAGCCCGGCCGCATTCTGTTTGAGCTTACCGGCGTGCCGGAAGACGTGGCGCAGGAAGCCATGCTACGTGCCGCGCACAAGCTGTCGGTCAAGACGCGCTTCATATCACGGGATACTCCAGAGATCATATAGGAAGAATCGGGGACACGAGGGATGACGAAACCAGCGGAATTGCGCGCACTGAGTACGGAAGACCTGCAGGAGCGGCTTGAAGATGCGCAAGCGGAACTCTTCAACCTGCGCTCGCAGCAGGCGACGGTGCAGATGGAAAACCCTGCCCGATTCGGCATCCTGTATAGCGAAATTGCGCGCATCAAGACGATCTTGCATGAGAAAACGCTCGGCATTACCGGCTGAGCGAGAGCAGAGAAAGCAATATGACTGAAGCGACGAGAGCAACCGGACGCCGAAAACAACGCAAAGGGGTCGTAGTCAGCGACAAGATGGATAAATCCGTCGTCGTTGCCGTGATGCGCGTGCGCCGGCACCCGTTGTACAAGAAGACCGTGCGCAGCACCAAGAAGTACCTAGCGCATAGCCCTGAGAACGACGTTCGTATTGGTGACCGCGTGCTCATCGAGGAGACTCGGCCGCTTTCCAAGCGCAAGCGCTGGCGCGTGCTGGAAGTGCTCGAGAGAGGCGAACAGACAACACCGGCCGAGACTGAGGTTCTTGCAGAGGCAGTGGAATGATCCGAGAAACGTCACGACTAAGAGTCGCCGACAACAGCGGTGCCCGCGAGATTATGTGTATCCGCGTTTTGGGCGGGTCGCACCCCAAGTATGGCGGCATCGGTAACGTTGTCGTTGCGTCTGTTAAGGAAGCGGTCCCCCTCGGTCAAGTGCGCGAAGGCGAAGTTGTGCGCGCGCTGATTGTGCGCACAGCCAAAGAGTACCGGCGCTCCGATGGTTCGAGCATTCGCTTTGATGACAATGCGGCGGTGCTCCTGGGGCCTCAAAACATGCCGCGTGGCACGCGCATATTCGGGCCGGTCGCAAGGGAATTGCGCGAAATGGGATTCATGCGCATTATCTCCCAAGCGCCGGAGGTGCTTTGATCATGCAGCGCATACAATCAGGCGACCAAGTGGAAGTTACCACCGGCAAGGACCGCGGCAAGCGCGGGCAGGTGATGCGCGTTATCAAGGCGGACCGCTCGGTCGTAGTGGACGGTATCAATATCGTCAAGCGCCACCAGCGGCCCATGCCGCCGATGCAACCGGGCGGCATCATCGAGATGCCGGCGCCGTTGGCAGAATCGAACGTGATGGTTGTGTGCCCGCATTGCGACCAGGCGACCCGCGTCGGCTACCGCATCCTCGATGACGGCAGCAAGGGACGCCTGTGCAAACAGTGCGAAGAGATAATCGGTCAAGATTAAGGACTTCCGATGGCGGAAAAAGCCCAAATGCAGTTGCTGTACGAAGACGAAGTGCGTCCGGCCATGATCAAAGAGTTCGGCTATGACTCTGTAATGCAGACGCCGAAGATTGTGAAAGTAGTGGTCAACATCGGTCTCGGCGAAGCCTTGCAAGATGCGCGCGCGCTGGATAATGCCGTCGGCGACCTTACGACGATTACCGGGCAGAAGCCCATCGTTACCCGGTCGAAGAAGAGCGTCGCGAACTTCAAGCTCCGTGAGAATCAAGCCATTGGCGCGAAGGTAACGTTGCGCCGTACCCGGATGTACCACTTTCTCGAAAAGCTTTTCAACGTCGTCTTTCCACGTATTCGCGACTTTCGCGGTGTATCGCCCAACGCCTTCGATGGCCGGGGAAACTACTCGGTGGGGCTTCGCGAGCAGCTTGTCTTTCCGGAGATCAACTACGATAAGGTCGACCGTGTCCGTGGACTGGAAGTGACCATAGTAACATCAGCCCAGACCGACGAGGAATCTCGCTTCCTGCTGAGGGCGCTCGGCATGCCGCTCGCCCAGGAAGCCAGCCAATTAGCGAGCTAGGAGACGCAATCCCGTGGCAAAGCAGTCCAAGATTGCCAAGTGGCGCAAACAGCGGAAGTTGCTGGAGCAAGGCCGCATGAAGCACCCGGTGAAGTTTCGCAACCGCTGCTACCAGTGCGGCCGGCCCCGGGCCTACATGCGCAAGTTTGGACTCTGCCGCATCTGCTTCCGTGGAGCCGCGCTCCAAGGCTTGCTGCCCGGTGTCACAAAGTCAAGCTGGTAATGCCTACACGAGAGTAATGCACCAATGACCATGACCGATCCTATTGCCGATATGCTGACGCGGATACGCAACGCCATTCAGGCGCGCCACACCCACGTCACCATTCCGGCATCTAAAATGAAGTCTGCTATTCTCTCCATTCTCGAAAGGGAAGGATACATCGGTCAGTTCGAGGTTGTCGATCAACAGAGTCCACAGGCCATGTTGAAGGTAAGTCTGAAGTATACGGATGAACGCGCGCCTGTGCTCCTGGGGTTACGTCGTGTGAGTAAGCCTGGCCTGCGCGTATACGCGGGCAAGGATGAAATTCCCCGTGTGATGGGCGGCATCGGCACTGTTATCTTGTCCACTTCCTCAGGCGTTATGACCGGTCGCGAGGCCTGGCAACGCAAGATCGGTGGGGAAGTTCTTTGTTACGTTTGGTAAGGTAAATCGCAATGTCTCGTGTTGGCATACAACCAATTCCCATTCCAAACGGCGTCGCAGTGAACGTGCGAGCCTCCGAGGTTCATGTGAAGGGACCGAAGGGCGAGCTACGGCTAGAGGCTGTGCCATCTATCAGGGTGACCGTTGAGGATGGCGCCGTCCGTGTCGATCGCTCCTCTGAGAGCCGCGAGGTCCGCGCTCTGCACGGCCTTACCCGCGCTCTGGTCGCGAATATGGTGCAAGGCGTCACGCAGGGATACCGGAAGACACTTGAGTTGCACGGAACCGGGTACCGCGCCCAACTCACTGGAAACAAACTGGTAATGCAACTGGGTCACTCGCATCCGGTTGAGTTCACACCGCCAGAAGGGATTAGTCTAGAGGTAGAAAACCCTACCACCATCCACATTGACGGTATAGACAAGCGGCTCGTCGGACAAGTAGCGGCGGACATCCGCGCCGCGCGGCCGGTAGAGGTCTACCTCGGCAAAGGCATCCGCTACCGCGGCGAATATGTGCGCCGCAAGGCCGGTAAAGCCGGTAAGGTAGGCGCAGGTGTTGTATAGAGCGGTCGCCAGGCAAGATTAGCGAGAAAATTGGGTAGCTCTGAAAGTATCTTTGAGTAGGATTGCGATATGCGGTTGATGCGAGGAAGAAAAGCGCTGGGTCCGCGAGCGCGCAGGCAGCGCCGGGTACGCGCGAAGGTCAGCGGCGTGGCGGAACGGCCCCGTCTCAATGTCTTTCGCAGTAACCAGCACATCTATGCCCAGGTGGTTGACGATTCGTCGCACCATACCCTCGCTGCAGCTTCCACCTTGGATCCGGCGGTGCAAGAGGCGCTTGAAGCAGAACATGCAAAGCAAGCGCAAGCCGCCGTGGTCGGACGTGTTGTGGCTGAAAGAGCGCAGGATAAGGGTATCGAAACCGTCGTCTTCGATCGCGGAGGCTACCGCTATCACGGCCGGGTGCGCGCCCTCGCGGAAGCGGCCCGGGAAGCGGGATTGAAGTTCTAACTGAGTGAGGCAAGGAACATTATGCCAGAGAGCGTTTCCATCGATCCGGCGTCGTTGAATCTTGAAGAGCGCTTGGTAAACGTCAACCGAGTCGCAAAGGTTGTGCGGGGCGGACGCACCTTCAGCTTCAACGCGGTGGTCGTGGTTGGCGACGGCGCCGGGCACGTTGGCATCGGCATCGGCAAAGCGCGCGAAGTGTCAGAGGCAATTCGCAAAGGCGGCGAGAAAGCGCGCAAGGCGCTCGTGCGCGTGCCCCTCGCGGGAACAACGATCCCGCATGATATTACCGCGAAGTATGGCGCCTCACGGGTGATGCTCAAGCCCGCGGCGCCAGGTACCGGCGTGATCGCCGGCGGACCGGTACGCGCCGTCGTAGAGTCGGCGGGCGTACTTGACATTCTCACCAAATCGCTCGGTTCGAATAATGCGATCAATGTCGTGAAAGCGACGATGACGGCGCTGGAGCAACTGCAGAGTCCGGATCAGGCATATGCACGGCTTGGCAGGCTCAAGCCTAGGCGCTTACAACCTGCAGAGGAAAGCGTCGCTGCCGCCGGTGCGGACGTTGCCGTAGCGCAGGCCGAGGCAAAGGACGAAGACAATGGCAGCAAAGCCGACTTCGTCGAAGA